>JAWOHL010000041.1:0-134520 GCA_046485185.1 Candidatus Fermentibacteraceae bacterium | reverse complement strand
TAACTGGCGGATGAACTTCTAGTCCGCACAGCGGAAAAGAACGGAACGAAACTTAAATGAAAACGGCAGCATCAATACTCGCAACACTGCTTCTGGTCCTTGCGGCGGCCTGCGGCGAACAGCCCGAACCGGCAGCCGATAGGACCGGCGCCGACTCCACCGTGGCTCTCAGCGGCGAGATCAGCGTTGTGGGCTCCACCACTGTTCAGCCTCTGGCCGAGGTTCTTGGAGAGGCTTTCGAAGCCCTCAACCCTGATGTCACCATCATCGTCAGCGGCGGCGGCAGCAGCGTTGGCGTCAAGAGCGCAGGCGACGGCAGCGCTCAGGTCGGCATGGCATCAAGGCATATCAAGTCCTCCGAGTTCGATGAGTTCCCCGGCATCGTGGTCCACACCATAGCAAACGACGGCATCGCGATCGTCGCCGAGCCCGGTGTGACCGTTGACGCGCTGACCATGGACCAGTGCCGCGACATCTTCTCCGGCGCGGTGACGAACTGGAACCAGGTCGGCGGACCGGACATGGCCATCATCGTGGTCTCCAGGGAAGAGGGCTCGGGCACACGCGGAGCCTTCGAGGAACTGGTTCTCGGTGAGGAAGCACTCATGGCCGAGACCGCAATACTCCAGCCCTCCAACGGGGCCGTCAGGACCACCTGCAGCACCACTCCCGGAGCGGTGGCCTACCTCTCGTTCGGATACCTCGACCCCACGGTGAAGACCATCGCAGTCGACGGAGCCGAGCCCACTCCCGAAAACGTGGCCAACGGCAGCTATCCGGTTTCCAGGCCCCTCAACATGATCACAAGCGGTGAGCCTCAGGGCTTGGTCGCCGCGTGGCTCTCCTTCATCGAAAGCGAAGACGGCCAGGCTGTAGTGGTGGGCGAAGGCTACCTTCCCATCAACTGAGATAGAACAGGGGATCTAAGTGTCTCACGAAAGGTCGACGGTGAAGAACAGGGTCGAGAACGCCATGAAAACGGTTCTCCTGATATCGGCTCTCTCATCGGTGGCAATCGTGTTCCTCATCGGGTTCTTCACCCTGAAGGAATCGATACCGGCCTTTCGCGACATTGGTCCCCTGAACATGCTGACCGAGAAGGTCTGGCGCCCCGGGCAGGAATCCTACGGAATCCTTGCGATGATAGCCGGTTCGGGCCTGGTGACCCTGGGTTCAGTGCTGATAGGCGTACCACTGGCGCTGGGGTGCGCCGTTTTTTTGGCTGAAGTGGCTCCGAGGTGGATGGCCGGAATAGTAAGGCCGTCGGTGGAGCTTCTGGCCGGGATCCCATCTGTCGTTTACGGGCTTTTCGGCATGGTCGTCCTCGTTCCCCTTGTAAGAGGGATCGAAGTGCCCGGAAACACGGGGTTCGGCCTTCTCTCCGCGTCAGTTGTCCTTGCCGTGATGATCCTTCCCACAATAGCGAGTGTTGCGGAAAGTGCCCTCAGAAGCGTACCGAGAAGCTACTACAACGGGTCGCTTGCCCTGGGCGCCACACGCTGGGAGACCATCTGGCGGGTCAACATCCCCGCGGCCCGTTCCGGAATACTGAGCGCCGTTGTGCTGGGGCTGGGCAGGGCACTCGGGGAAACCATAGCAATGATCATGGTGATAGGGAACTCGGTCATCATGCCCAAGGCCCTCACAGGCAACCCCCTGTCGGTGTTCCTCAGCAGGGCCCGAACCCTCACCGGCAACATAGCCGTCGAGATCTCCTACGCCACCGGAGTGCATGAGAGCGCCCTTTTCGCCACAGGGGTCGTCCTCTTCCTCCTGATAATGATCGTGAACACCAGTGCCAGGGGACTTCTGAAAGCAAGCATTGAAGGCGGGAGACGCAGATAATGAGGAAACTGGTTCAGAACGCCGCCTTCACGGTTTTCTGGATGGCCGGGCTCGGAGCGGTGCTGATAATGCTTTCCGTGGTGGGATACGTGGTTTTCAAGGGATTCGCGGACATCACACCCGAGTTCTTCACAACATCGCCGAGGGGCGGCCTTTCGGGCGAGGGCGGCATTCAGTCCACGATCATAACCACGGTATATCTGGTCGTACTCACTCTGCTGGTGGCAACCCCTCTTGGGGTCGGAGCCGGCATCTACCTTGTCGAGTACGCTGATCAGGCCAGATCGGGATTCATGAAGCGGATCACCTCTGCTGCGCGCTTCGGTGTGGAAACCCTTGCCGGAGTGCCTTCGATAATCTTCGGCCTTTTCGGCTACGCGCTTTTCGTCACGGCGCTGAAACTCGGCTTCAGCCTTGCGTCCGCGGCCCTGGCCGGTTCGTGCCTCATCATCCCCGTTATCATCAGGACCACTGAGGAAGCTCTGAAGGCCGTTCCAGGATCATACCGCGAAGGATCCCTCGCCCTGGGCGCCTCCCGCTGGGAAACCATCTGGAAGGTGATACTGCCCTCGGCGTTTCCCGGGATAACAACGGGGATAGTGCTGGGGGCGGGCAGGATCGTCAGCGAGACCGCGATCTTCTTCGTGACCCTCGGCGGAAGCTACCGTACACCCACCTCGCTTCTTGCCAGCGGCCGATCCATGGCCCTTCACGTCTACTACCTGGCCATGGAGACCAGGGCGTTCGACAAGGCGATGGCCACAGCGGCCGTGCTGGTGGTCCTTGTGATACTGATGAACCTTTCCATCAACATGATCTCCCGGCGTATTACCCGGGATACGAGGTAGCCCATGGAACAGGTCAGGCTGACGACCCGTGACTACTCACTCTTCTACGGCGAATTCAGGGCGTTGAACCGCATAAGCCTCTCGATCCCGGCCAACAGGATCACGGCGTTCATCGGCCCTTCGGGCTGCGGCAAGAGCACCCTGCTCCGGAGTTTCAACAGGATGAACGAGCTGATACCCGGTGTGCGCACCGAGGGAACGGTCCTACTGGATGAGGGCGACATCTTCAAAGAGGATGTGGTGAATCTCAGGAAAAGGGTGGGCATGGTTTTCCAGCGGCCCAACCCCTTCCCCAAGTCCATTTACGACAATGTGACCTACGGCCCCAGGGTGCACGGCATGAAAAACCGCTCGAAGCTTGCCGCTATCGCCGAAGAAAGCCTTACGAGGGCAGCTCTCTGGGACGAGGTCAAGGATCAGCTCCACAAGTCCGCCATGGCCCTCTCGGGCGGGCAGCAGCAGAGGCTCTGCATCGCCCGGGCAATAGCGGTCTCGCCCGAGGTCATCCTGATGGATGAGCCCGCATCGGCACTGGACCCCGTCGCCACGATCAAGATCGAAGAGCTGATGAACTCCCTAAAGGAGAAGTACACGATAGTGATCGTCACCCACAACATGCAGCAGGCGGCCCGGGTATCGGATTTCACGGCCTTCCTTCTCACCGATGAGAACAGGGCCGGGAACATGGTGGAATTCGGCCCCACCAACAGGATCTTCACTTCCCCCTCGGACCGGAGGACGGAAGACTACATCACCGGTCGGTTCGGATAGAAGGAGATGCCGTAATGGGCAGGGAACAGTATCAGCTTGAGCTTCAGGAACTGAAGAACCAGATGACGTCCGTAGTGGAGCTCGTGAAGAAGAACATAAGGGATTCCATCAAGTTCCTCGGAAGCCGGGACATGAAGGGTGCCGGGCTCGTAATTGAATCGGACGAGCAGGTGAATCACAAGTGCTGGGACATAGAGGAGCACTGCATCAGGCTCATAGCGACGCAGCAGCCCGTGGCGGGGGACCTGCGGTTCATCTTCAGCGTTCTTCAGATCACCAACGAGGTGGAGCGTATCGGGGACTACGCAAAGGGGATCGCCAGGATCAGCAGAAAAATAGGCTCGGAACCTCTCGTCAAACCGCTGGTGGACATACCGAGAATGGGCGACATCGCCACCGGGATGCTGGAGGATGCGCTGAGGGCGTTCACCGAAGGCGACAGTCAGACAGCCCGTGAGATCCCCACCAGGGACATACAGATAGACATCCTGTACAGGCAGGTGCACCGGGAACTGATGACCTTCGTCATGGAACGCCCCACGAACATGGAGCAGTGCATGCTTCTGGACTGGGTCGCCCACAACCTGGAGCGTGTGGGCGACAGGGTCATAAACATCTGTGAGAGAGTGATCTTCACCGTCACCGGTGAAGTGGTGGATTTCAACTGAACCTTTACCTGCACCTCACGACGCTCTGAAGGCGCCGGGAGCCTTCGAGGGAAAATCCCGGACTCCTCCTGTCTGCCGGCCTGCGCCTCACCCCACGCGGGCCGGCTCCCGCTTGTTTCGTTCCGGCTCAACGAGCATGTATCAGTGGGAGGATGATCGGATCACGAAAATGCTGGAGCAGCTTCGTGGGCCTGTGCCTCATACCACTCGGGCCGAGCCCGTGGAGTTGAAACCCCTCCCCCGCGAAGCAGACAGGACTTTGTCACGTAACGAAAGGGGGTTGATCATGGGCGGTTTTTCAGGCAAGACATTCATGCTTCTGCTGCCGGTTCTCGTTTCGACTCCGGGAATTGCCCTTTACAACGGAGAAGTGGTTGCCTGGGGCAGAAACAACTGGACCCAGTGCAACGTGCCCGCACCGAACGGCAACTTTGTTGAAGTTGCAGCGGGCGAGGGCCACAGTCTTGGTCTCAGGGCGGACGGCTCCATAGTGGCCTGGGGAAGGAACGACTTTGGTCAGTGCAACGTGCCCGCGCCCAACACGGGCTTTGTGGCAGTGGCGGCCGGGATGTACCACAGCATCGGCCTCAGACAGAACGGCGTAATCGTTGCCTGGGGCGACAACGGCTACGGTCAGTGCAATGTGCCTTATCCCAACAACGGTTACACGGCAGTTGCTGCCGGCTGGAGTCACACTTTGGGCCTCAAAGCCGACGGCTCCGTCCTGGGCTGGGGAGAGAACTGGTACGGTCAGTGCACTGTTCCCGCACCCAATCAGGGCTTTATTTCGGTGACAGCCGGGTACGACCACAGCGCCGGGCTCAAGGCAAACGGTACAATCGTCGCCTGGGGCAGGAACGAGTACGGCCAGTGCAACGTTGCCACGCCGAACCTGGGTTACATTTCAGTTGAAGCGGGTGCACAGCATACTCTTGGGCTCCGCGACGACGGTTCAGTGGCGGCCTGGGGCAGGAACGACTCCGGCCAGTGCAACGTGGCCGTTCCGAACGTTGACTTCGTGGATATAGCCGGCGGGAGCTGGCACAGCCTGGGGTTGAAGTCGTACGGTTCGATCGTGGCCTGGGGCAGCAACAGCTTCGGTCAGCGAATAGTTCCCTCACCCAACGAGGGTTTCGTCGAACTGGCAGGGGGAGAGAACCACAGTCTCGGAGTGAGGGAATTCACTTCAGTGGAGGGAGAGACCTTTACCGGCGTCAATCCAACTGACCTGACCATCACCGGGATATCTCCAAACCCGGTCCGTTCAACGGCAACCGTTGCCTACAGCTCTTCCGGCATTTCCTCTCTCACGCTCGAGGTTTTCGACATCACCGGCCGTCTGGTAGATACCGAAGAGCTTGGAGAAGCTCCAGCGGGGGACCACTTCATCGTTTGGGACGGCAGGCGACTCAGCGGTTCCGAACTCGCATCCGGGGTCTACATTGTCAGCATCAGAGGAACGGATCAGCAGGCGTCCGCCAGGATGGTTCTGCTCAGGTAGTTTCGGGAACCTGATTTGGGTGTCTGGAAGGCGCTGACGAATGATGATGTACGAAAATCTACGTGACCGGTTCATCCGGGCGGGCTTTCGGCTTTACATCGTCGGGGGGTTCGTCAGGGACCGGCTTCTGGGGATACCACCCGGTGGTGATACCGACCTGTCAACCGACGCCGTTCCCGAACGCGTGCGCTCCCTGCTCGAGGAAGCCGGGTTCGGTGTTCTGGACATGGGCGTCGAATTCGGAACCCTCACCGCCCGTGACGGAGAAACCGGCGAGATGTGCGAGATAACCACGCTTCGAACCGGCGAGAGGTATTTTCCCGGCTCCCGGCACCCCAAGGTGACGTTCGGAAGCGATATCTCGGATGACCTTTCCCGCAGGGATTTCACTGTGAACGCCATGGCTCTCGATGAGAACGGCGCTCTCATAGATCCCCTGGGAGGTGAGAGGGACCTTGGGCTCAAGCTGCTCCGAACCCCGGGCGACCCCGGCGTGTCGTTCCGGGAGGACCCGCTCCGCATCCTCAGGGCCTTCCGTTTCATGGCCACTCTGGGTTTTTCCATCGAGGATGCTACAGCCGATGCTCTTCGCAGGCACGCCTCCGAGCTGGTTCATGTGGCGGCGGAGAGGAAACTGAAGGAGATGAACCTCCTGTTCCAGGCTCCCGGCGGAAACCTGCCCGGCACGCTGAACGCCATGCTGGAAACCGGTGTTCTCCTTCAACTTCTGCCCGAGCTCTCAGGTCTTGCTTCCCTGAGGGGCGCGCCCCAGGGACGGCACCACAACCTTGACGCATGGGAACACACGCTGCTTGTAGTCAGCCATACGCCTCCCGACCCCGTTCTTCGCTGGGCAGCACTTTTTCACGATTCGGGAAAGGGTTCAGCAAAAACACTTGGAGCGGACGGCCAACCCCATTTCCACGACCACGAACGGGCGGGTTCCGAACTGGCCGCGACGGCCGCTGAGTCCATGCGCTTTTCCAGGGCTTGGCGCAGGGCTTTGGAGTTCCTTGTGCAAAACCACATGAGACCCGTGCTTTACAGAAGCGACTGGAGCGACGGCGCCGTTCGAAGGCTTGCTGGTTCCGCGGGTGAGAACCTTGATAGGCTGCTTGCACTTACGGAGGCGGATATCCGCTCGAAGGCCCCGGAAACCGTCAGGGAAGGCCTTGAAAGCCTGGCTGAACTGAGGAAGCGGCTCGAAAACACACCGGTCGAGAAGAGGCTTCTTGCAAAGGGTACCGGCAAGGTGGTGCGGGAGGCCCTGGGGCTTTCCGGAAAGCGCCTTGCGGAGGCTGTTGGCAAACTGGAGGAGGCCGTTCTGTCAGGTGAGCTTCAGCCCCAGCCGGACCCGGAGCTGTGCGTCAGGTTTCTTTCGTCCTCATTCGGGGGAACAGGAATACAAGGGCCATGATCCCCCATGAGAGAAGGATGCGCCCCAGAGAGATCATGGGCGTCCAGGCTCCCAGGGTGGCCACAAGGGCCGTGTCTTCCACTATGGCGTGGCACAGGCTCATGAAGCACACCGCTGCCATGACCTGCCGGCGGGGTATGTCGCCCCTGGAAGCGGCGTTTATCACCAGCCCGCCGCCGTAGGAGATTCCCAGGACAAGCCCCACGACTGTGATTGTGGTTGCCTCGGGACCAATGCCGACAAGCCTGAATGCCGGTCCGAGAAGCCTTTGCAGCAAACGGGTGAAACCCAGTTTCTCAAGCACGGCAAGGGCCAGAAGGACCACGAATATCACAAGCAGGATGGTCCCCATGGTTTTCACAAGGCCCAGAAGCCAATCGGTGATACCGCCTGAGCTGGGAACGCCCCGCCACAGAATGACCGGTCTTCCCGAAAAGGCCCCAACGAACCCCGTTACCTTCAGAAGGATTCCGGCCAGCATGGCCGCACCGACCCTGAGGGGGATCACCAGCAGAGGGCTCACTCCCGAGCGGGCGGCGACGGTGACCTCAACGGGCATGGAGTGCGCAAGCAGAAGCATCATGCCAAGCGAGGTGACCTGACCCACTGTGAGGTCGAGGCTTCCCGCCATTCCCGCCATAAGGGCGAGGCCGCCGTACATGTTCGTGAGCATGCCGGTGATCCAGACGATGCCGGTCTCTCCCGGGAGACCCGCGGCACGCATGACGGGCGCCATCAGTCCGCCCAGGGGTTCGAGGACCCCGAGCAGGGAGACCAGCCTCACCAGGAGTAAAGCCGGTACCATCACACGGAAAAGCACCCACCCGGTTGCAAGGGTGTTCTTCGCTGTGCCTGCAAGGAATATCAGCGCTTTTTTCACGGGCGAGATATAATGCGGGTCTATGGAAACGGCACGATCCGGAATGGTTTTCGTGGATGTGCAGGCGGCAGGGGTTCCCGGCAACGGGGTGCTTCTGGAGGTGGCCTGGGCTGCGGGAGAGGGGAGCGTGCACTGTTTCACGGTAAGACCCCCCGCAGGGGCTTGTGTTCCGGCCATTGTCCGCTCCCTGACAGGCATTACGCCCGACGATTCCGCACAGGGCATCCCCCTTGCCGAAGCGGCCCACCTTCTCAGGGCGGCTCTTTATGCCGGCTTTACTGTGGCCCACCACGCACAGTACGAGCTGAAGTGGCTCAGATGGCTCACGGGATTGCCGCTTGCCGAATACATCTGCACCAGGGAACTCGCCCGGAAGAGGCTTCCGGGCCTTCGGGCCTTCGGGCTGAGGGCCGTGGCCGGCTACCTGGGCTGGCCTCTTCCCGAACTCAGACGGGCACGGGAGCACGTGGAAGCGACCAGGTTCGTATGGCTCCAGATGCCAAGGATCCCTGAGTCGACAGGAAGCAGGGTCTCAAGGGAGGAGAGGCTGTCCGCTCCCGATGCGCCGGGTGTTTACGAGATGCTTGACTCCAGGGGGGCGGTCCTGTACGTGGGAAAATCCCGAAGCATTCGGAAAAGGCTCGCGTCATGGTTCACAGGCGGCCACGGCGGTGGCGCGGGAGAGCTTTCGGCCCGGGCTCACCGTGTGCGCTGGACCGTCTGCACCTGCCCCTTCACGGCGTCCATGCTTGAAGCCAGGAGGATACTCGAGCTGGACCCTCCGTGCAACAGGGCGGGAAGGCCTTCCAGACTGAGGTGCATGTATCTCGGGGCGGACTGGCGTCTTTATGCTGACCCGCCGGAAAGAGGTGTTTTCAGGGGGCCATTCCCTTCCGAAGCCTCCCTGAAGGGGCTTCTCCTGGCCCACAGACTTCTCGTGGGTGAAGATGCCGACACCGCTCTCCTGCCCGCCCTCAGGGAACAGTGCGAGGACGGAAACCTTTTCCGCCTTGGTCTCCGGTGCTTCCGCCGTGAGGAGCCAGAAGAGCCGACAGATCTGGACAGGCTGCTTGAAGGCGTGGCTTACGGGGCTCTGCTGGCGAGAAGGGGCGCCCTGCTGAGGTTTCTTCGGGGCTGCACGGTTCACTGGTCGGGCGGGGAGCTGCCCGATTCCCTGGCATGGCCCGACTCCGAAGGGGAACTGAAACTTCTCGGGGCATTCCTTGCCGGGCTGAGGGAACTGGATGCCGAAGGCATGTCACCCCGGGTCGAAGTTCCGGGGAAACGAAACCTCTCAACGGACCAAATCCATGAGCTTCTTAGGTTTGTGTGATCCCGCCGGAACCCTTGTGTGGAAAACACTGTTGAAACAGGGTGGACCTATCGGGGAAAGCCGTCTGAATGGGGATTTATGGGGCTGTCACGGTTGTGGACAACTCGGTAAGTTCAACACTTTTTCGCAATATGGGCGTTTCCGAAGACCTGCCCGAGAAGGGCAGCCAACTCAGCCTGATCGGGTGCTCTTTCAGAACTCCCGGACCCCGGGGGAAGTGCAACCCTGATCTCAGCCGGGACCTCCTGAAGGTTTTTGAAAAGGGAATCAACACAGGCCATGGCTGCGTCGGTCCGGTTCAGGTCTTTGCTGATCAGGGCGGCTGCGGCGACAGTCTCGGGCAGGAACCGCCCTTCTGCCGCGCTGATTGCCATGCTCACTGCCCCGAGGGCGAGTTCCGGTTCACCGGCAAAATGGGCGCAGAGGGCGATCGTGGCGTGGTGCTTCTCGAGGGATGGCGGTTTGTTCCCGGTGAAAGCATCCCTTTCTGCGTTTTTCATCGTCTCGAGCGCCTTTGGCGCCATTCCGGCAACGGCCATGACCAGGGCTTTTCGACAGAGGGCGTCGTGCAATGCGCGGGTGGCTCCGATCGACCCGGCAAGGGCCACGCTGTCAGCGAAGTAGCCCAGAGAGTCATCGAGATGCCCCCGCTCCGCCGCCAGGTTGCCCAGGCTGTAAAGGGTTCTGGAAGCCCCGGGCCTGTCCCCGATCTCCCTCTGGATTGAGAGCGCCTTGAGCCAGTGGTCGAGAGCCGCCTCCCCCCCGGGGTCCTCATCCCGTGAGGCGAGAGCGGTGTGAAGGAAAGCGATTCCCTTTCTGTCGCCCAGCTCCTCCCTTATGGTCAGAGCTTCGCCAAGCATCTCCATTCCGCTGTTCCTGTCCAGCAGCCTTCCAAGATTGACAAGTATGGATGCCATCCTGAACCTGTCACCGGTTGTCCGGGCGAGGTCCAGAGCCCGACTGAGGCACTCCACGGCCTTTTCCCTGTTCCCGAGCGATTCGTGCACATTGCCCAGATTGCAGAGAATACTGCTCTGAACCCAGGGGTCACGGATCACATCCTTCTGTGACAGGGCCTTTTCGATCAACCCGGCGGCGCCGGAGTGGTCGCCCCTGTTGTACCTGACTATTCCCATGATGTTCAGGCTTCTTGCCGCGTCTACTGTGGATTCAACCGATACGGCTAATCCGAGGGCGTTTTCAGCCAGTTTCCAGGCCACATCCAGATCACCTGTCATGGCGTTGAAAATCGCTGCGGAGGTCATCACTGCCGCCAGGGACTTGCGGGACCCCGGCGGGGCTTCGGGAGAATCGAAACCCCTTCCGGCAAGGGTCGCCAGCGCGGTCTCGAAAAGAGCCTTGCCCTCCCTCAGGCGGCTCTTCGTCTGGAAGAAGATGGACAGGGCATCGGAATAGCTTTCCACCAGATTTCCCGAACCCGTTGCCGCGGCATTGAGGAAACCCTCGCGGATGTTGTCGATATCGCGCTGAATCGCTTCCAGGGCGTTCTGCTGCGCGCCCGATTTCAGAAGGGGAAGCAGTTCGGCGCTCAGTGAGGCAAAGCAGTCCCGATGGTTGCAGACGAGCCCGTCGGCGCCATCGGGATGCGCTTCGATGTGCTCACGGGCGAACCCCCTGATGATCCCGTGAAGGGCAAAACGATCAGTGCCGGAGCGGCGGAGCAGTGATTTGTCGTGCAAAGCCGCCAGGTCCCTGAGTTTTCCGCCTGTGACCCTGCTGAAAGCCGCAGCATTGAAATCACCATGGAAGACCGAAGCCCCTGCAAGAGCCTTCCTGTCACTGTCGTTCAGGAGCTTCCAGGAGTAATCGAAGGCCTGTCCGAGGGTTTTCTGTCTGGACGGTATCAGGGGGTCACCGCTTTCCAGCAGGCTGAGGTCCCTTCTCAGCTCTGATAACACAACGGAAGGGGGAACCAGCCTTACCCATGATGCGGCGAGTTCGATGCCCAGGGGTGAGCCTTCGAGCAGGGTGCAGAGCGACTCGATGCTTCGGCGCTGCACGTCATCGGGAGTGAAACCCGGCGCCGTCCTTTCCGCGATCTGCATGAAAAGAGTGCAGCCGTCCGATTCCTCGAAGCTCCGGCACTCCTCTTCTGGCAGTGAGAGGCCGGTCACCTCGTAAAGCCACTCTTCCCGAAGGCCTGTCCGGTGGCGGGAAGTGGCGAGAATGCTGGCTTCCCCTGTTCCGGAGAGAATGGATGAGACGATCGGGCCGCAATCCGGCAGATGCTCGATATTGTCAAGGATGAGAAGGCATTTCATGCCCCTCATGCGGGCGAGGAGCTGCTGCATCTCCCCGGACGGTCCGGCAAGGGTGATCCCCATCCTTCGGCAGATCTCGGCGGTAACAGCGCCCGGATCCCTGACCTGTTCCAGGGGGATGAAGAACACCCCGTCGGTGAAGACCGGAACCAGATCGGCCGCCGCCTGCAACGCCAGCCTTGTCTTGCCTGCGCCCCCCGGGGCCAGAAGTGTGAGCAGCCGGCATGAATCCCTGGTAAGGATCGTCTTCACCCTGTTCAGGTCGTCGTACCTTCCCACGAACGGGGTGTTCTGGAGTGGCAGGCTTCCCGGTGAGAGGGAGATGGTACGAAGCTGTCTGTGATCGGAATCGGGGCAGCCGCTCCAGGCGAGGGTGTAAAGGCCAAGGGGGTCGAGAAGGTCGGAAAGCATGTGGAAGCCGTGGTTCAGCATGTCGGTTCCGGGGGGGACAGTCTCGCTCTTGAGGGCTTCTTCGGTGAAGACGATCTGACCGCCGGACCCAACCGCCATAACACGCGCCGCCCTGTTCACCGAGGTTCCGAAGAAGTCGCTCCCTCGTTCGGTGACCGGTCCTGAATGGACCCCGATCCTTATCGACAGGCCTTCCACCCTGTCCCAGTCTTCCCGGGACAGTGCGCGCTGGATCTCGCAGGAGCACTGAAGCGAGCCTCCATTGTGAAAAACGGCCAGGAAGCCGTCTCCCGTGTTTTTGACCACTGAGCCGCCGAAGGATGCTATGCAGTTCCCGACGATATCGTCATGGGTTTGGAGACACATGGGCATGAACTCGGGGTGGGTCTGCCACTTCAGGGTTGAGTTTTCCATGTCCGTGAAAAGGAACGCCGGCATCAGGCCTCCGCCAGGAAGACAAGCTCACCGGCGCCCACCGGCTCGCCCCTGTAACCGCCGAAGACCTCTTTCACCCTGAAACCCGACAGGGCGAGAAGGTGTTCGGCCTCGTAGCGGTAGGTCCAGCGCATCGTGAAGGGCTGCACGAACCTGTCCCGGCGGCCGTCGGGGTGAAGGATCAGGTAGATCATCTCGCAGTGGCAGACCTGAGCCGTCGTGTCGATCCCTGGTGTGCGGTACCGGACGGTGAGTTCGCTGCCGTCGGGAAGCGTTATTGGAGGCTCATCGCCGAACTCGTTCACCCTGCCCCTGTCCGTCAGGATGTCGAGATCAGGGTCGAAGATGTCAAGAACGAAGGTGCCGCCCGGGGCCAGATGGCTTCTGACGCGCCCGAGGCACGCAAGCTGCTCTTCGGGGGTCGTCAGGTGCTGGAAGGGCCTGAAAGGTGTGACGATGAGGTCGAACTTCCCGTCGATTGAGAAATCGGTCATGTCGGCCTGGACAAATCTCGCACGTTCCCGGATGGAACCGGGAAGGGAGGAAACCTGCCGCCGTGCGACCTCCAGCATGTCGGGGCAGAGGTCAAGCCCTGTGACCGCCGCTCCCGCTTTCAGCATGGGAACCGTCACCCGACCGGTGCCGCACCCCATCTCGAGAACGGGGCCTTTGGAAGCGGCAGCCATTCGGACGTAGAACTCTATGTCGTCCCTTCCGCCGACGGATTCAACCTGAGCATCGTAGTACTCAGCGAAGCCCCTGTAGTAATCAGCCATCGTTTGCTGCCCTTCAGCGAATGAATATACTTGTGTCCGGTATCAATACGGAAGGAAGGTCGTCATGTACAGGTTTCCGGGAGGCGTGTTTTCGGATGTGCGCATTGAGGAGAGCGTCACCACGGTGATCGCCTTCGTAATGGGCAGGCTTGAGCAGAAAAGGGAAAGAACCGAGCGCACGGCGTTCATTAGGGTGTTCGACGGCATCAGATGGTACTTCTCATCGCTCACCGATCCCCGGCAGTCGACGGTACAGGGGAAGCTCGACGACCTGGCGGCAATGGCAGGTGCCGGGGGGATTGAGGGACACCCCGTTCTCGACCGTCTCTCCCGGCAACAGGGGGAAAGGATCTCGGGCCGTCCTGACGGTACCCTCGAATCGAAGACCGCTGCTCTCGAGTCTTACTTCGGGGAACTCAAGGCATTCCCTCAGATCGCGTCATGGAGCGGTTTTCTGGGGGACGGTTACTCCCGCAAGAGGATCGTCTCGAGCCTGGGCGCCGACATCTCGTTCGACCGGTTCAACTGCGGGATCGGCATTGGTTTCTCCATGGCCGAAGGGGAATCCCGCGCGTCCGAGCAGTTCATGAAGACCGGGCTGGTCCCGGGAGACCTTGAGGGGTGTCAGGATGAGCTTCGGGCGCGCCTTCAGAAGACACTCGACTACCTTGGAAGCGCGGTTGACGCCGTGGCGGGTGAGCACACCGTTGTTCTCTCCCCCCTTGCCGCCGGGATCTTCGCCCACGAGAGCTTTGGCCACAAGAGCGAGGCGGACTTCATGACGGGCGACGAGACGATGCTTCGGGAGTGGCCCCTGGGCGCCAGGGTGGGACCCGACATCCTCTCCATCTGGGACGACGGTACGGTGCCCGGCACGGGCCATACCCCCTTCGACGACGAGGGAACCCCTGGCGGAAGGACTTTCCTGGTGAAGAACGGCGTTCTCTCCGGCAGGCTCCACAGCGCCATCACGGCGGCCGAGCTTCGCGAGGCGCCCACCGGGAACGCCAGGGCCGTGAGTTTCAACTACGAGCCCATTCCCAGAATGACAACGACCTGCATCGAGCCGGGAGACATTTCGAAGAAGGACCTTTTCGGGGGGATAGAGGACGGTATTTTCGTCGAGACCGTGAAGCACGGCTCCGGGATGTCCACCTTCACCATCGCCCCCAACCTGGCGTACAGGATCCGCGGGGGCGAGATCAGCGAGCCCCTCAGGGTTTCGGTCATCACCGGGAACGTCATGGAAACCCTGGGTGAGATCGACGGCCTCTCCCGGGAGTGGGAGGTGCTGGGCTTCGTTGGGGGCGGTTGCGGCAAGATGGAGCAGTATCCGCTGCCGGTTGGTTTTGGCGGACCCTTCGTAAGGGTACGCAAAATGCAGGTGAATTAGAAATGAAACCAAAGCAGGGCAGGGCGGAGGAATGAATATGGTGGAACACGTAGGCACCGAGAGCATGGATGACTCTACCGCCGGCATCACCGCAGGCAGTGTGGACTCAGTGAGGAACCGAAGCATAGTGAAGACCGGCCTCAGGCTCTACGACGGCGAAACCGTGGGTGTAGCGGGCTGTCTCGGCGAGCCCGACACGGGCGACCTGAGAAAAAGGGCGAAGGAGGCCCTGGGGAGCGTTCCGTTCCCATGGGCACCCAATCGCGGCCTGGTCCGCCACAGGGAGGTGCCGGGCGGTGAGAACGGAAGCGTCCTGCCCGAGGCCGAGGCAATCGTGTCGGCCCTGTCCGGTGAGTTTCCAGACATTCTCGTCTCCGGGAAACTGACGTTCGGCAGGTATCGTCGCACCCTCACGGGAGCGGGGCTTGATCTCAGCTTCGTCCTTCGGGGATACAACCTGTCACTCACATTTAAAAGAAGGGACAGCAGCGCCATCCTCGACGGTTTTTTCGTAACCGGAGGCACGAACTGGGATCTCGGGCAGGTCCTCAAGGAGATCCGCCGTGAGTTCCTGGCATTCCTGAACCCCGTCGCGCCACCGGCATCAGGGGTTCACAACGTGGTATTCACCGAAACGGCAACGGCCCTCTCCCAGACCATCGGTGACCTTCACGGTCTCAGGTACGCCACGGGTTCCTCGCTTCTTTCGGGAAAGCGCGACCAAAAGGTTTTCTCGGATGATCTGACCCTTCTCCAGTTCGCCGATGAGAGGGATGGAACCCCCTTCTTCGACGTCGAGGGCACCGTCACCCCCCCCGAGGGAGTGCCTCTCGTGAGGGAAGGCGTCTTCGTCGAGCCGTTCACCGACATCAGGACTGCAATGACTTACGGCCTGCCCCTGACCGGAGCTGCCACTGCGCAGTACGACGGCGTTCCTTCTCTGGGTGTTCCCAATCTCAGGGTGAAACCCTCGGATCGCACCCTTCTCGAGCTTCTCGACGGGAAGCCTGCGATTTACGTCAGCGTCACTGCGGGCGGGGATTTCACTCCTACGGGCGGCTTCGGGGCCCCTGTCCAGCTCGCATACCTCATGGATGCTTCCGGAAACCCCGTGGGCAGGCTTCCCGAGTGCTCGATCTCCTCCACCGTGTGGAAAATGCTTGGGGATGACTTCGTGGGGGGTTCTTCCGACCCGTTCTACCCGTCGTCGGATCAGAGAGCCCTGGTGATGCGGATGGCGGTGGAGTTTTAGGCGGTTCTACGGCTGAACGGGGGGCCTGATCCCGGAGAGGATCGAACTCCATTCAACAGCGGTCCACAGGCCGTCCCTGTTCTTTTCCACGGTAATCGGCCTTGGGCTGTCCGCGCCCGAGCACGCAACGAAGAGCTTCACCCTTCCCCGGGCGGGGTCTCCGCTGTGGGGGTTGGTTGTAAACCTCATGACCAGCGGCGGCTGTTGGGGAAGGTAACGGTTTTCGGGGCTTGTTCCCAGGATGTAGCTGTTGGGAAGGTACTCCTTCCCTTCGAGCCTCTCCTCGACGAACCTGAGCCGTGACGGGGGAAGTGAGGGGTCGGCGGCGGCGATGCACTTCCTGCCGAGTTCCCTGTCCATCGCCAGCAGGGCGAGGCCTATTATGACAGCGGCCGCGGCGCCTTCAGGGGTCTCTCCCAGCGTCTTGAGGCGTTCGGTGAACTGACCGATATCGGTCGGAACATCATGAAGGGTCACATCGGGCATATCTTGAGCCTTCCTTCCTTATGGTCAGCCCCGGAAACCGTCGATAAAACCGGCAAGATTCTTCATGGTGACGGCTCCGCTGAGCTGTTCAGAGATCTTCATCTGATCGCGTGGGGCTCGAAGTATCCCCTTTCGCCAGTGATCGTGGACATCCTCGAGGGTCGAGGCCAGGGCCATGGGATCAGGCTGACAGATGTAGGCGCCGCCCAGTGACCTGAGAGTCTGGCTCATGTCGCCCTCGGGTGTGGCCGCGACGATGGGTCTGCCGGTTCTGAGGCTGTCGGCAGCTACCGCCGGACACTCCCTGTGGCTGTTGATGCCGACGGGGAGCGAAAGAAGCAGAACATGACATGAGGACATGAACCCGGGCATGCTCCTCCAGGGGGGCATCCCGTTGAAGCTGATATTTTTGTGTGTCCGGGAAGTATCGGGCATCAGGCCCGCATGTTCGACCTGAAGGGCCGTGTCAGGGTTTCTTCGAAAGAACTCGCCGACCCCTGAAAGGACCGTTTCCGGCGTGTGGGTTCCACGAAAGCTGTCCACCCAACCTATCCTGAGTGCGCCGCCCTTTTCGACGGGAGGAGCGGGAGACGTTCTGTCGGGGTCGAATGAGTTGTGAGCAACATGGACAGGCGGGCAGAACCCGGGGTACCTCTCCATGAACCAGCCCGCAGCGCCCTCGCTTCCCGTTACCAGCGCCGAGGCCGACTTGACAATGCGTTTCTCCAGAAAACCGTGGAGAAGCCTTTGCACACCGCTTGTCCAGACCGCGGAGTAATCGGCGAGCCAGAGCCCCGCGAAGAACGGGATCATCGGAAGGCCCGTCTTATGTGAAAGCTCGACTGAGACCTGACCCAGTGAGTGCGAGGGCATCAAGGGCATGATAAGGGTCGGGCGTTCCCGCCGGATTATCTCGAGGCCGGCGTTGACAATGGCTTTGTGGTTGCGGGCCAGAGGGTCGGGCGCTCTGAGCAGGTCGGAAAGCACCGCGGGAAGGGCGGTCGCGCCAGGGCTGCCGGGCCCGCGGAAGACCTTCACTCTGGAAGGAATCTCCCGTAACAGGGTTTCATCTGAGTGAAGCGGGCGGGAGGGGGGCATCGCCATCACCACCGGCTCCCACCCGGAAGTGGGAAGGTATCTGCACGCGGCGAGAAGAGCGGGAGTTTCCGCGTTGACCGCGGGAGGGAAACCGGATGTGAGAAGAAGAAGCCGTTTCAACGTGGTTTTCCTGTCCTGTACCGGTGAACCGGAACAAGTATACAGGCAACAAGACAATGGCGCAAACGGATCGGTACGGTTCAGTAAATGACTTACCCCGGCACAGCGGCTATAATCCGTCCATGTTCCACGTACCCCGGGGGTCGGTTCATGCGGGTATCCTTTGTCATGCTTGGCCTGAGAGACCATCACACGGGCGGCTACGATTTCAACATCAGGGCCGCGGCCGCTCTGGAATCCCGGGGGCACACCATTGACATGGTCCATCACGGAACGATCCCGCCCCGCGCAAGGGGCGGAAGGCTTGCCGGTTCGTGGGAGGTTCTAAGAAGGGTTGTCGCTTTCAGGCCCGATGTGCTTGTGGTTGCGAGAAGCTACACCTTCATGGTCCCTCTCAGGATACTTCTGGCGTTCTGGCGGCTTCCCGTGCTCTACCTTGTGCACCATCTGGAATGGATGGACAGCCCCCGGCCACCCTCTCGATCCCGTCCTGCAATCGTCAAGTGGCTGGTCGGAAGGGGCGACATGATCTGGTGCAACAGCCGGGCCACGATGTCCGGGCTTTCCGAAATGGGCCTTTCCCCGGAGAGGATCAGGGTCATCCCCCCGGGCTTTTCCCGCTTCGACGTGAAAAGTTCCGCTGAGCTGTCCCGCGGAAAACCTGTTCTTCTGTGCGTGGGGGCTCTCACGACCAGGAAGGGACAGGAGACTATCCTTCAGGCATGCTCCATGCTGGAGGGGCGGGATTTTGACCTGGTGCTCGCGGGATCCTCATCGGAAGAGCCCGAGTACGCCCGAAGGGTGGCTGAAGCCGCTGAGTCTCCCGCATTGAAGGGAAAGGTAACGATCAAAGGGCATCTGAGCAAGGAAGAGGTTTACAGCCTCATGGGGAAGGCCGATGTTCTTGTGCACGCCGCTCCCTGGGAAGCTTACGGCATCGCCCTCGCAGAAGCCATGTGGGCGGGGCTTCCGGTGGTTGCCTCCCGTGGGGGCGCCGTGCCTGAACTGATCACCCCGGGGACGCAGGGTTTTCTATACGATCCCGGAGACGCCCGGGGGCTTTCGAAGAAGATCATTCTGCTTCTTGACAACGCAGAACTGAGAAGAAGAATGGGGGCTGCCGCCCGGTCCAGGGCGGAGGAGCTTTACACATGGGAAAGAACATGCGAGGAGTTTGTCAGCCTTGTTGAAGAAACTGCTTGTGGCCAAGTTCGGCGGGACCTGCCTTGCGGACAGGGAGTCGCAGCGGCGGACCGCTGAGATCTGCGGAACGCTCCGTTCCCAGTGCGAAAACCTTGTTGTCGTTGTTTCCGCCATGGGGCGCAGCGGCGACCCATACGCAACCGATACCCTTCTCGGGCTGCTTTACGACAGAGCCTATCCGGCCGAGCGGGACAGGCTCATGGCGTGCGGAGAGATAATCAGCGCCCTTGTCACGGCATCCCTCCTCAGGCAGAGCGGGATCGAGGCCGAAGCACTCACCGGGTGGGAGGCGGGGATCACGACCGATGACAGGTCCGGTGACGCAATGGTGCTCAGCGTGGACACCACCGGGATGAAAAGGGTTCTGGCACGGGGCGCTGTGGCCGTTGTGGCGGGTTTCCAGGGTTTTTCGCCCGAGGGTTGCGTGACCACACTCGGCAGGGGCGGCAGCGACACCACAGCGGTGGTTCTGGCCGCTGCACTCAGTGCCGATGAAGTTGTGTTCTTCAAGACCGTTGAGTCTGTGTACTCTGCCGACCCCGAAAAGGTCCCCGAGGCAAGGAAACTCGATCGGATCTGCACCGAGGACCTCAGACAGATGGCGTGGCAGGGTGCGAAGATCGTGAATCCCAGGGCCGCCGAAACATCCATCGCGTCAGGCATTCCCATCAGGGTCAGGTCCTTCGCCACAGGCGAGGTGGTAACCAGTGTCGAGCCCGTACCCTCTGTCTGTGCAAACTACATCGTCGGCGTGGCGTCAGGTCCCCCGGTGGCACGGATGACCGTCTCAGGCGGCCCCGGGCCGTACCACGTCTTTCATTCCCGGGTTTTCGGGCTTGTGGCCGATGCGGGGGTATCCATGGACATGTTCAGCGTTTTCGGTGACACTGCAGTGTTCACCGTACCCCTCGACGAGTGGGAACGGGTTGCCGGAATACTGGAGAGCGAAGGGCTGCGCTGTCTTTCTCTGGCACCCTGCTCCAAGGTCTCCATAGTGGGCGCGGGCATGCACGGGCTTAGGGGCGTCATGGCAAGGTTCAGCGCCGCCCTCAGTGAAGCCGGTGTGGAAATGCTCCAGACCGTCGACTCCCATGCCACGATCAGCGCCCTGGTGGCGATGACGGAGCGGGACACGGCCCTCAGGGCGCTGCACAGAGAGTTCGTGGAAAAATGAACCTTTTCGAGAGCATGGCGCTTGCGGCGATCCAGGGTCTCACCGAATTCCTCCCTGTTTCCAGCTCTGGGCACCTTGCGCTGGCTTCTGCATTCATGAACGTTCCAGCGGGGAGCATGGCCTTCGAGGTCGTTCTCCATCTCGGCACGCTGGTGGCAGTTCTTCTCGTTTACGGAAAAGACCTTTCATCAATTGCCGCGGGTGTTGTTCGAGGCTGCAGGGAGAGCAGGCTCATGGCACTCTCACTGATAGTGGCTTCCGTTCCCGCCGGGATCGCAGGGATCTTCCTCTCGGACAGCATCGAGGCCGTCTTCGGAATGCCCCTGGTGGTGAGCGTTCTCATGCTTCTCACGGGCACGGTTCTCTTCCTTACAAGGTTTTCTCCCAGGGGAAGGGGCGAACCCGGCATACGCAGGGGCGTCTTTATTGGTTTTTTTCAGGCGCTGGCGGTTCTGCCCGGGGTTTCCCGGTCCGGGCTGACGATCTCTGCTGGTCTTTTCAGGGGAGTGGGCAGAGCTGAAGCCGCAAGGTTCTCGTTCCTCCTTTCCGTTCCGGCCATCCTTGGCGCCGCGGTCCTGGAACTGCCGGAAGCGGAATGGAATACCTCATTTGGTGTGCTCGCGGTTGGCTTCGCAGTATCGGCTCTGGTAGGGTACGCTGCTCTGAAGGTACTGCTGCGTTTCGTAAGCGCAGGGGCGCTTCACAGGTTCTGCTGGTACTGCTGGGCCATCGGAGGCTTTGGCACGGTCTGGTTTCTTCTGAACAGAGGAGCGTAGGAATTGCTTTTCTTGATAACCCTGCTTTGCGCGTTCTGGCCCGAGGGGTGGTACGGAAGCTACCGTGTTGCCGATCAGGAGGGCGCTCTGTTGAGTGTTTCTTCCCTTCCCGACACTGTGTCGGGCCGGGAGCAGGCACTTGCCCTTTCCATGCATTTCACGGGGGATCCGGGTGCTCTCGAGATGATCATGGAGTGCATCAGGACCGATTCCACAGATTTCCGTGGCTGGACGGCGCTGGGAGCGATCCTCACCGAGACCGACCCCGACCGCGCCGAGGCAGCCTTTCAGAAGGCGCTCATCCTGGTGCCGGGCGATGATCCCGTCCTGCTGGAATCGATGGCTTACCTGTACCTTGCATCGTCGAATCCGGAAGAGGCCCACAGGCTTGCCTCGATCGCCATTTCCGCGGACCCCGGCTTCATTCCCGCAAACCTCACGGCTGCCTGGGCTCTCGAGGACCTGGGCCGGCACGAAGATGCCATAACAACTCTTAACGCCGCGATAGCGCTTCATCCAGCAGGTTTTTCCCTGATGGAGGAGAAGGCAACGGTTTACGATATCACGGGAAGGCCCGATTCCGCCATCGCGGTTCTCGAAAGGGTGCTCGAGGCCGAGCCGGAAAGGGTGAGCGCCCGAAGGCTTCTGGGCAACATTCACGAGGGACAGGGACGGTTGGGGCATGCCGTGAAGGCATTTCGCGCGCTTCTGGCAACTGCGCCCGAAGACTACTGGACCTGGGGTCAACTCGCCCGTCTCATGGAACGTCTGGGGAGATTGCCAGAAGCCATTGAGTACTACCAGGAGGGAATCGATGCCAATCCATCGTACGCCTGGGCCTACCATCGGCTGGCTTCCCTGGCTGAAGACCCGCTTGAGGAGATCGGGTATCTCGAGAGCGCAGTTGCGGCCGACAGCACGTACGGCGTCGCCTGGACAGATCTGGGGCTGGCATACGAAGACACCGGGGATCTGATGAAAGCCTCCCAGGCCTTCAGGAAAAGCCTCGAACTCAACCCGTCGAGCTGGACATGGGGAGAACTTGGCTGGTCACTGGAGTCACTGGGTCTTTTCACCGAGGCAGCAGAGGCTTACGAAAGCGGTGTTGCGCTGGACAGCAGCTATTCCTACGGCTGGCAGCGCCGGGGCTCGCTTTTTCGGGAGGCCGGCGAGGAGCTTCTCGCTATGGCGTGGTTCACGGAAGCCCTTGAGTATCTCGGCGACGAACCCTGGATCCTCGGCGAGATGGGGAGCATCTCCGTTGAAGCGGGAAACCTCCCGGCTGCTCTCGAATACTTCGGCAGAGCGGTCTCGTCCGAGCCCGAATACAGTTACGGACTGTTGAACCTGGCCCGTCTCCACAGGCTCACCGGAGACTTCGACAGCTCCCTTCAGAGCATCGACAGATACCTCGACTCGCCGGCCTCCGAGGCAGAGGTGGGACTCGTGGAGAAGGTATTCATCCTCGAGGACTCGGGTTCTCCGGTGTTGGCTGATTCCATCGGGCAGATCATTTCCGGGGGCTTGCACTACACCCGCTACGGTTGGAACGCGATGGGTATGGGATACTCGAATGACGCGGTAAGGGCCGCGAACAGGGCAATTGCTGCCGGAATTGATAGCCCGTGGGACTGGATCGATCTCGGAGGCCTTTTCGAGGGGCTTGAGAAGAACACGGAAGCCCGGACATGCTACCTCAACGCTTCGGCCCAGGCCGGAGAAGACATCGAGGTGCACCGCGAGATAGCGGGTTACCTCTACAGAAGCGGGGATTACTCAGGCGCCGGTGACAGACTTGACATTGCCCTCGACCTTGACTCGACATCGCTGGTGCTTTCGGAACTGGGTGAAGCAAGACTTTTCGAGGGCCGGATAGGAGATGCCGAAGAAGCCCTGCTGGCTTCTCTTTCTCTCGACCCGTCGTCGGTTTTCGCAATCTGCTACCTCGGCCTCATCGAAGAGCGTCGGGGTAATCCTGAAGGGGCCGCCGAGAGATACCTCGACGCCCTCAGGATCGTACCGGGCTATTCCTACGCCGAAGCTCGCATCCTCTACATAACCGGCGGTGATTACGACAGGACATGGCACAGCGAACATTACAGCCCTTTCAGCTGGAACCTCTGGACAGACCTGTCCTTCTCCAGCGGCAACCAGGATGAGTCGGCCGTGAGCGGAGGCGCCTCGGTCGGCTTCAATTATTTGCGCGGCAGCAGCTTGAAGTTGAGTGGAAGCATGCGTCTCGAGGAAAGGAGCGGGGAACGTGAGCGGGAATCCGCCTATGCATCGCTGACCCACGAGCATTTCTTCAACGAACGGATCTACGCAGGCCTGAGCAGCAGCTGGGACAGGCAACCCCTGACGGTCAGACCGTGGCAGGTCAGCTCATACATCGCTGCCGGATGGAAGAGCTGGCCGGCGGAATGGGTATGGCTGGCGCCCGAGATCGGGGTCGGTCTTGTCAACACACGCTGGTCAGTAGGTGAGGACAGGACAGACAGGGTCACATCTTTCGCGTCCTTCGGGGCATGGATGCGCCGTCCCCGGCACTGGCTTCCCAACCTCTGGCTGGGGGGAAGCGTGTACCTGCCTCCGGGCGATGCCCGTCACACAGTGTCATATGCCAACAGCGAACTCGACTTTGACCTCCCCGGTCCCCTTTCCCTGTTGTTGGGCCTCAACCTCGACTACACGCGCACGCCGGCTGTCGAAACCTGGAAAAAGAGCGACCTCGATTACTACCTCAGGCTCAGGATTGGCAATTGATGAGCGTCGGCAGTCTGCGCCGCTTCTCCATGTTCTTCTTTCCGTTGCTTACCGGGGTGTTCGGTGCGCTCGGTTACTTCTTCGATTCCGTAACCTGGTTTGACTGGGTGTTCAAAGTCGCCCTTTCCGGAACAGTGGGCATCTGGACCAATCACTTCGCCATTCGAATGCTGTTCAAGCCCCATAGCAGGACGGTGTTCGGCCGGCAGGGGCTCATTCCCGCAAAAAGGGCCGAACTGGCCTCCGCCATCGGCACAGCGGTCGCGCAGCGGCTTCTCGACACCGATTCGGTGCTTGCCTACATGGAGGAGCACGGGCTGCCTGAAAAGGCCGCCAGGTTCGTTGTCGACGGAGTTCAGGGCCTTGCGGCCAGGCAGGACGTCAGAACGGCCACGGCGGATTACCTTCAGGGTGTTCTCGAGAGGCTGGTGGAACAGCACTCAGGCTCGGTTGCGCTGAGGGTAGAGGAGTACGTGTCGGAGTTCATTGCAGAAAGAACAGCTCCCGGGAAGGTTTGGTCCGCACTCAGAGCCGCCCTCAGAAGGGAACTTGACAACCCCGGCACAAGGGAGTCGGTGGCCAGAACGCTGATAATCGTTGCCGACAGGAATGATACCCTGATCGCTGCATTCGTTAACGACGCGCTGGACGATTACATAGGTTCAAAAAAGCTGCCGGAGAGGTTGCTGCTCGGCTTTGGAAAAAAGGTTCTCAGGGTCAACGAGGAGATGATAAGACGGGAGATAAGAAAAAAGGTGGGTTCACCAGGCTTCTTCGACTCTCTGCTCTCTTTCCTTGACGAAGGCGCTCCTGAGATCGAGGCCTGGATCGATTCTCCCGGCATGAGGGACTGGTTTTCACGGAGACTGGATGAGTACCGGGAAAAGGCTGCGGACTGGGTGAGGAACGAAGGGATGGAGCTGGCCATACGGAAAGCGCGGTTATTTCTGTCATCCGATGCCCTCTGGGACTGGGTCATGGCTCAGATCGACACCCAGGTCCTGCACCTGGCGGCCATGGCCCGGGAGAGGATAAACTCACCAGGTTTCCGTAGTGCCGCAGCCAAGTTTGCGCGAAGGGCCGCTTCAGGGATCGATATTCAGGGCATTGTTCAGGGGAAGATAGACCGGCTGGACCTGGAGGAGCTTGAGAACCTGGTCCTTGAGGTTTCGGGGGAGAACCTTGCCGCCATAGAGCTGTTCGGCGCCATTCTTGGCGGCCTCGCGGGGGTGGTCCTCATCGATGTCCGGTTCATGCCGTTGCTCCCTGCGATGGTCTTCGTCTTCCTCATAGTGGAGAAAACCCTGACCCGCTTGTCCCGGAAAGGTTCAGGAGCCGGTCATGACCGGCCCCGTACGGTCCCGTAGATCGAGATCAGGTTATCCACCATGTTTTCCATGCGGAAACGGTCAGCCCGCTTCAGACCCCTGGTTATAAGGGCTTCCCTGGTCCCGCCGTTCTTTTCGACCTCTAAAATGGCGCAGGCGAGTGCCTCGGGATTGCCGGGCTCGAACAGGATGCCCGCATCCCCGACAACCTCGGACAGACCGGAAACCCTTGAAGCAAGCACAGGGAGCCCGGCCGCCATGGACTCCACCGCTGCGAGACCGAACCCCTCGGAAATTGAGGACTGGATGGCGTAGTCGCACGCCTTCAGGATGTCCGGAATGTCGGGACGGTTCCCCGGGAAGCTCACCCTGTCACCCAGGCCCAGCCCGCTGGCCAGGCTCTTCATGTCTTCCCTGGCAGGGCCGTCACCCGGGAGGAGCAGACAAAAATTCATGGGAAGAAGCCCGAGAGCCCGTATCACGGTTGCCTGGTCTTTTTTTCTCGAGAACGAAGCCACCATTACAAGCAGTCTGTCCCCGGGGGCGCACCCTGGATGGAATTCCTCCCTTATCGCCGGCCGGGCTCGCCTGATGCGCTGTATGTCGACGCCGTTGTGGACCACGACAGTCCTTCGGGCAAGGGAAGGGAGCCATGAGAGGAGTGCCCTGCGAACGCCATCGCTGATACAGATGATCCTTTCGTAGCGGCGGTAGATCAGGGTTTCAACGGGGCGGAGAAAGGAGAATTCCCTCCTTCTGTTCGTGGTGCTGTGCTCGGTGTAGACCATTCCGGGACCTTTGCGGGGGCATGCGAGGGCCGTCCAGTAAAGGGCCGGGAACAGGTGGACATGTACGATGTCAGGATCTGCGCTCTTCAGAAGCCGACGGATCTGGGGCACCTGCGCCGGGGAGGACAGATCGCGGGCACGGCTCCGCAGCACGTTGAAGCCCATTCCCTCGATGTCTTTCAGTATCTCTTCGTCATGGTCCGAAAGGATCAGTATCGAGACCGACAAACCCCTGTCCCTCATAAGCGGCAGGGAGTCTCGAAGAAGCACCTCTGCCCCCCCGAAACGGAGGTTGTTGATCACATGCAGCAGCTTCAGTTGCGCTTCCCCCTGCGTCTGAAAGGCAGGCCTGCGATCCGCAGGGCAAGCTTCGCCCTTCCACGGTTTGAAAAGAGAACCGAGGCAAGGTGCGCGCACGACCAGCCACATTGGCATTTCCCGTTCACGGCCCGTCTGGAGAGGATACGGGGCAGGCTGTAATCCTCCTTCCTCAGATCGCCCAAGGGTTCGGCCATCATGGTCTCGCACGGGTACACAAGGCCCGTTTCCCCTATTACTGCGATCTTCGAGCCGCCCGGGCAGACGAATCGGCGACCGGTTCCGCCCAGTGTGTCCAGTATGCTCTGCCTTGCCAGGGACTGAACCTCCCTGAAGACAAGGGCTCTGAAGCCTGCCCTTCCACGATTCCGCAGTGAGTCGGCAAGTGCGGCCGCTTCGCGGAAGTCTTCGATCGGGTCCCCCCGGACCGACTCATCCCTCGGTTCGCCGTGAACCGGCACTATTGAATGGTCGTCCACCGGCATGCTCCGCCCAACGAATTCCATGAGGTCCCTGATCTGGTGACGGTTGTAAGCGTTGAGCACCGAGCATACCTTTAGCCTGAGCCGGGGCTGTCCCCGCTGAAGGTCGCGGAGTTTCTCGAAGGTTTCCAGCGCTTTCCCGAAGTTGCCGGGAACGCCCCGGATGGTATCGTGTGTGGCGCCGATGCCATCGATGGAGAGCTCGACTTGAAGTATGGTAGCCGGACAGGCCTTCAGAATCTGCAGTGTCCGGTCCCTTATCTGTATGGGGCGAAGACAGTTGGTAGGTATGTTTATCATCATGGTCCCGGCCCGGGCGCTGAATGCCCCGCAGATCCCTGCTATGTCATCCCTCAGGAAAGGTTCTCCCCCCGACAGGGAGAGAAAGACGCTGTTCTTGCAGGAATCGGCTATCCTCTCTATCTCTTCCAGGGTTAGTTCCTGGTCTTTTCGCTTCGAGTTCAGGTTCTTCCAGTTGAAGCAGGTTACACACCTGGCGTCGCACCTTGATGTCACAAAGAAGACAAGGTACGGAGGCGTTTGTGAGAAGAGGCTGCGCAGCGCCATGGAGACGAAACCGTAGGGCCGCCCTCTCATCGGAACGCACCGTACCTTTCGGCGCGGTGGGCCAGGACTGTCCGGTGCCTGCGCCGGGTGAAGATGGTGTGCAGCAGGCCAAGTGTGAACCCGGTGGCTATGAAGACGTGATGGATCGGGTGGCACACGGGAAGAAGGGCTGCCGCGCCGTCCCGGGGAATGCGCAGGAGGGTGTCGAGGAGAAGCGCGAAGCCGTAGAGCAGCAGCCCGGCGTTCAACAGGCGTGGCACCGCAAGCAGCACGGGTGCGAGAGCAAGACCCAGAAGCATGGCCAGTACCCCGGGGATCCGAAGGAATATCTCGGGGAAGAGCACCGTGTTCATGCCGGTCGCGTAGCGCGCCTTGAACTGGTGGGGCAGAAAACCGTGGAAGAAGCCCCTGCGCCGGTGCCGGACCGTGAAGGCCCTTCTGAAGACCGGACGAAAACCTAGACGCAGGGCGATATAGAAAAACTCCGTGTCGTCCACGCGCCAGTCGGCCAGCTCGTTGAAGCCCCCTGCACGCTCCCATACCTCCCGCTTCACCAGGCAGTTGCACAGATAAATGGAACTGAACCCGGGAGAGGACCCGTCACCGGAGCCGTAGAGCATGCTTCCCTCGCCAAGGGCGGATGTGGTTACAAGGTCGGAGAGCCTTTCTTCGAGGTCATTCCCCATGGGTATCGTGGGGCCGGTGACTATGGGGTCGGATCCGTCCAAGGCATTTTCCAGGGCCTCGAACCAGGTGTCGGTCGGCAAAGTATCGTCGTCGAGAAAGACGATCCATTCGGCCGTGGTGTCTTTCACACCGAGGTTCCGCCTGACCGAAGCGTGCCTCTCCCGTGTCTCGATGCAGCGCGATTTCGGCGGAAGTCCTGCTATGGCGCTCTCCGTCACCAGAACAACTTCACTTCCTGTCCGTGTCACCCGCTGATAGAGCGTGGCCGCCAGGGTTCTGGCGTCGTCGGGACGGGTGACCGGAACCACGAAAGCGACCTTCATCGGATGATCGTGAGCCTGCAGCTTCCCTCCAATTCGCCCGTTACCAGGGCATGGTAGACCCCGGATGGCAGCCCGTGGCAGAAGAATGAGCGCCTTCCCGGACCAAGGGGGCCCGAGTGAAGGGTGGCCACCTTTCTTCCCGAGAGGTCGTGCAGGGTTATGGTGCAGGATGCTGCTGACCGATTGTTCAAAACGATTTCCGGCGTCCCTGCGGGACCTGTTGCCATGATCTCGAACCCGGGGTGCGGTTCCTGTACGCCCGCGGGGTCGTACCCGATCACGTAAAGCTTGTTCGCGCCAACGCACGGGACCGCGATGAACGCCCCGTCCGGCGAGAAACACGGTTTTCGGGGAGAGGCGCCCACCATTATCTGGCCCGCGTACTGGAAGTCAGCCGAATCGATGACATTGATCTTGTTTCCGGTGGTGGAAACGGCGAACAGGTAGGGCAGCTCCGGGGTGGAAGCCAACCAGCCGGGGGCGCCCCCCGGGAGTTCAAGGCTTCCAGTGACAAGCAGAGTGCTCTCATCAACCCTGAGAAGCATTTCCCAGCCGGGGTTGGAGAGGTAGATCGAGCCCTCGGTCAGCAGACAGTCAAAACTGTCCATTCCCGAAACGAACCTCTGAGCGGGGCCCATGGGAAGCGAAAGCGCTGTCTCGTTCGGGCTCTGGTTGTCTGCGATGTAAAGGGTCTGGCCGTCGGGTGTGAGGTGGCACCCGCCGGGCTGGTTTCCAACCCAGATCGAAGCGATCCTTTCCATGGCCGCGGTATCGATGATGCTCGCGAAACCACCGCTGTGGGAGAGGTATGCGAACGCGCCGTCGGGTGCGAGGGCGAACTCCACCGGCCCCGGATCGATGGCTTCCTCGCCCAGAAGGGTCATGGTCTGCCCGTCTACGAAGAGAAGCCTGCCAAGCTCTCCGTCCGCAACGATAACGGTGTTGCCCGGTGTGCAGGTGACGCACTTGGGCGTTCCGCCAAGTGAGAGCACGCCGCTCACGGACCAGGTCTGAGTGCTGATCTTTGTCAGAAGCCCGAATCCGACAGCCACGAAGACGTACTCTCCATCTGGGGAGAAGCATGCGTCGTTGGGGCTCTGTCCGGTTGACACGGTGGCTATCACGGTGTCGGGCCACTGGGCCTGAAGACAGGCAACAGCGATTGCAAGCATTACGAAGGTGTTTTTCATCAGCGCCTCAAAAGCTCGGTCACGGGGGTGCCGAGTATCCGTCTGAAGAAGAACCATGCCCACGCGGTGGAGACCAGCAGCACGGTTCCCAGCCCTGCTGCCATGTGAAGCACGGGAAACACTGCCAGGGACGGCACCACCATGTGCAGCACGGGAAGCAGCGTAAGAAGCCCGTAACTCACCAGAGCTGCCAGACCACAGCCGAGAAGCCCTCCCAGGGCGGTGGTGACGGCGGACATGAGGAAGATCTGGAAGGCGAAGACCTGGGCCAGCCGGTCACTGGTGGTTCCCAGGGCGACCAGCACGCCCAGAGCGTACGAGCGGTTCTTCAGGTCCGCCACAAGGGTGTGGACCGCGCTGGCCAGGGCGGCTCCGAGTATGGCAACCGCAAGGGCACCCAGGGCGGCGGTGACTATCCCCACGAGTACCTCGGCCTTCTGGGCGATCCCACGGTGGGTCTCAGCGCTGAGTCCCAGGGATTCGGCCTTGCGGACGATCTCGGGGACCTCCTCGGCGGTCGTGGCGGTCACCATGAGGGCGCTGTAGCTGTGTGGTCTGTCCGGCAGGTACATCCGGTTCACTTCTTCGACAAAACCTATGGGAACCGCCAGGGCGAACAGGGCCATGTTTCTGCTGGTCCCCACGATCTGGGCGTTGATAGTGACCGGTCTTGCCTGAAGGCTTGTAAGCGAACTTGCGCCAAGGGTGATCTGGCACTCGAGACCAACCACGCCCTGCTGCGTGAGTCCCATCAGACCGTTCGGATCGGCGAATCCGGCGTTGTAGAGGAGAAGCAGGTTTTCAGAGAGAATTATGGGAAGCCGTGTCCGGGAGCTGTCCGCCAGGGTGTAGTCCCATCCGAACCTTTCCAAAAGGCTGTCGGGGACGAAGGCTTCGGTCACGCCCTCTATGGTTATGTCCGTGTAGTAGTTCCTTCCGCCAAGAAGCCCCCGCAGGTAGGCGGGGACACGGGCGTAGACCTGTCTGTCGATCCGGGCCACCTGGGGCATTTTAGCAAGTGAATCCAGAAGGGCGTCGGTAATCTCCACCCCGCCCCGTTCGGTCTGGAAGGAACCCGCCGATATGACCTGGGGTGTAACCCTGACCTGCTCTTCCGGAAGGTCGCTTGAAAGGAAGCGGTCGAGGATGCGACCGACCCCGAGCCCAATGGAAATGAAGAACACCAGAAGAAGGGCTGCAACGAGAAGCATGGCCTGGCTGAAAAGGTAATCCCTCCAGTGACCCTTGTTCCACAGGTGCATGGCCCTACGCATGGATGCCCTCATGGTGCAGCACCCCCTCTCTCAGGTCAAGAACCTGATCGGCCCGTTCCAGAACGCTTTTCGTGTGAACCACAGCCACGAGGGCGAACCCCTTCTCCTTCCGCATCGCGTCAAGCAGATTGAAGAGTATGTCTTCGCTTGCCTCGTCGAGGCTGGCGGTTGGCTCGTCAGCAAGGAGAACCCGTGGCTTGCCCGCCAGGGCTCTGGCAGCCGCCACCCTTTGCCTCTCCCCACGGGAGAGGAAACGGCTTGGAGTGGCGTCCATGCGCACCCCGAGGCGGTTCAGCAGATCGGCCGCCTCGCGTTCGACCGGACCCATGTCCCGTCCGGAGAAAACCGCTGGAAGAAGCACGTTTTCCAGTGCCGTCAGGTTGGGCAGCAGGTGGAAGTCCTGAAAGATGAACCCCAGTTGTTCCCGTCGAAGACCAGCAAGGGCTTCGCCCTCGAGGGTCGAGGTATCGATCCCGGAGATGCTCAGACTTCCCTGGAACTCACGGTCAAGGGTGCCCAGTATTCCAAGGAGCGTGCTTTTGCCCGAACCGCTTCTTCCTGTGATCGCCACGAACTCGCCATCGCCCACGATCATGGAAAGCCCGCGCAGCACAGCCATGTCACCGAATGACCTGCGTATCTCCCGGGCGGTTATCACGGCGCTCAAAGCAGGCTCCCGGCCAGACCCGAAAGAAGCACGAATGCGCTGTCGGGAGTTACGGCCGTGTCGGTCAGGGTGAGTTCCATCGAGGTCATGGCGCCATCCTCACGGGAAACCCTGGCCTCCAGCAGGATCGGGCCTGTTGAAGGCCAGGAAAGGGAGAGGGTGAGCGCCGAGGGACGCACAACCCGGGCTACCGCCGTGTAGTCATCCCACCAGGGGACGTACCTCTCAACAGGAAGGAGCGAAACGAAGGTGAACAGGTTGCCCGGAAGCATGAGCGTGGCGTGGTGCGATGCTGGAAGTGCCTGCAGCAGTGCTTCGTCTGCCGCCAGTGACCCCATTTCGTCCATTCGGAGCCATGCGTCCATCGTTACATTGGCCGCCGGACCGATGTAGATCGCCGTCCAGCCATTTCTTGCGGAAACCGAAGCCCTCACGAGGCCGCTGTCGTCCGAAAGGTCTGTTTTGTCCTCACCCTCGGCCCCGGTGAGGTCGAGCATGCCCGAAACCATCGAAGCGGCGTTCTGCGGGGAGATCTCGCGGGAGAGGAACAGGAACTGGGGCGAGAGCGAGGTTATGTCCACCCCCATCAGGGTCACCCCGACGGGACCCAGCGTGAGAAGCGATTCTGCGACGACAAGGTTCCTGTCAAGTGACATTATCTCGTCCAGAAGAAGCGGTGACATTCCCCTCTCCATGTGAACGTGGAACAGGCACGTGCCGGGCACCATGGCCAGCTCATTCCTCACTCCGCCACCGCACCCCGCGGTGAGAACCGCAAGGCAGGCAAGAGAAAAAAACAGCGGCGCAGAGAGAAGCATTCTATTGCGGGTCGTTGACATTTTACCTCCAAAACGTATCTTCCCCACCCGGTAGAGTATGTTGGAAGAGACGCTTCGTCAACTTGCAGCCGGAACGCCGGACAAAGCTTGACGGATTGTGTTTTTCTGTTGTATGTTCGTGTCCCTGTGCTGGCGTAGCTCAATTGGCAGAGCAGCTGATTTGTAATCAGCAGGTTGCGGGTTCAATTCCCATCGCCAGCTCCAGGCAGAAACACGCTTTGAGTGGCGTTTTTCATAGACGGTGGCGAGGTTCCCGAGCGGCCAAAGGGGGCAGACTGTAAATCTGTTGGCGGACGCCTACGGTGGTTCAAATCCACCCCTCGCCACCACTGTTTTTGTTTTTCTGAGCGGGAGTAGCTCAGTTGGCAGAGCATCAGCCTTCCAAGCTGAGGGTCGCGGGTTCAAATCCCGTCTCCCGCTCCAGTAAGTTTTCGTAAGGTCGAAAGGCCCACGTAGCTCAGTCGGTAGAGCGCGTCCTTGGTAAGGACGAGGTCAGCAGTTCAATCCTGCTCGTGGGCTCCAGACCGTGAGTTGATGCAAAGGGCGGACCATCCGGGTCAACCGGGAAACCCACTGATGAGAGGGAGCCAGACACATGGCCAAGGAGAAGTTTGAGAGGACCAAGCCCCACGTGAACGTGGGTACTATCGGTCACATTGATCACGGCAAGACCACCCTCACCGCTGCCATCACCAAGTGCCTCGCCACCCAGAACAAGAACACCAAGTTCGTCACCTTCGACCAGATCGACAACGCGCCTGAAGAAAAAGCCCGTGGCATAACCATCGCCACCTCCCACCAGGAGTACGAGACCAGCAACAGGCACTACGCCCATGTTGACTGCCCCGGTCACGCCGACTACATCAAGAACATGATCACCGGCGCGGCCCAGATGGACGGCGCAATTCTGGTCATCGGCGCAAACGACGGCGTGATGGCCCAGACCCGTGAGCACGTCCTCCTGGCCCGCCAGGTGAACGTTCCCAAGATGGTGGTCTTCCTGAACAAGTGCGACATGGTCGATGACGAGGAACTGATCGACCTCGTTGAGATGGAAGTCCAGGAACTGATGGCCAAGTACAACTTTGAAGAGGACAGCCCCATCATCAGGGGAAGCGCCCTCAAGGCCCTCAACTCCTCGGGTCTGCCCACCGACCCCGAAGCCGAGTGCGTCTATAACCTCATGGCTGCCGTAGACGCCTGGATCCCCACACCTGAACGTGACACCGACAAGCCCTTCCTCATGCCGGTTGAAGACGTGTTTTCCATCCCCGGCCGCGGTACCGTGGGCACGGGTCGTATTGAAAGGGGCGCCGTCCACACCAACGACAAGGTCGAGATCGTGGGCATGCGCGAGACCCGCAACTCCGTCTGCACCGGTGTGGAGATGTTCCGCAAGCTTCTCGACGAGGGCCAGGCCGGCGACAACGTTGGTCTTCTCCTTCGCGGCATCGCCAAGGAAGACCTCGAGCGCGGCATGGTGATCTGCAAGCCGGGAAGCATTACCCCTCACACCCGCTTCGACGCCGAGGTGCTGGTTCTCAGCGCCAAGGACGGCGGACGGCACAAGCCGTTCAAGAACGGTTACAGGCCCCAGTTCTACTTCCGCACCACCGATGTCACGGGCGCGATCGAACTTCCCGAGGGCGTTGAGATGGTGATGCCCGGCGACAATACCAACATGACGGTCGAACTCATCACGAACATCGCCATGGAAGAGGGTCTTCGGTTCGCCATCCGCGAAGGTGGCCGTACCGTCGGCGCCGGAGTGGTCACAAAGATACTGAAGTAGGTAAAAGGTGCGAGTTATAATCAACATGGCCTGTTCTGAGTGCAAGCGTCGTAACTACAGCACCACGAAGAACAAGAGAACTCATCCGGACAGGATTGAGCTGAACAAGTATTGCCGGTTCTGCCAGAAGCACACCAAGCACAGGGAAGGCAAATAGAACCGGGCGAGGATTGAAGGGAACGCAGGGCAGTAGCACAATTGGCAGTGCACCGGACTCCAAATCCGGGGGTTGAGGGTTCAAGTCCTTCCTGCCCTGCCAGATTCCCTTACGGAACTAAAACGGGACGGAGTATTGAAAAGATGGCGGCAAAAGCGGCCGACGGCGGAAAACTTGGCTTTCTGTCCAGATGGGCAAGGCTTGCAGTTGAATTCCTTGTCGAAGTCAAGGCGGAACTGACAAAGGTCGCCTGGCCAACCAAGGATGAGACGATCGCCTCCACCTGGGTCATCCTGGCGGCGGTTGCCGTGGTATCGGTCTGGATTTTCCTGACCGACACCATATCCTCGCAGACGATGGCCTTCCTCATCAGGTCGTTCAACTGATGGTCGCCGCTCCGCAGGCGGCCCCGGAAGGAACCGTCGCACTGGATAGCGAGAATCCCAATCTCAAGTGGTACGTGGTGCACTCGTACTCCGGATACGAACTCAGGGTCAGGAAGTTTCTGGAGGGTCCCCTCGCAAGGAAGTTTCCCGGACGGGTCGGGAAGGTCGTGATCCCAACCGAGGAGATAACGAACCGGCGGAACGGGAAGGACATCACCAGGGAGAAGAAGCTCTACCCCGGATACGTTTTTGTTCAGCTCGAAATCGATGACGAGATGATCCTGGACATAAGGGGAATGGTGAACGTCAGTGGTTTTCCCCCCATGAACAAGGGTCGGCCCACTCCCCTGTCCGACGCGGACATGAAAAGGATACTGGGCCAATCCGACGGCAGCACCGAGGAGAAGAAGGTCGTACGGATCTCCTTCAAGGTGGGCCAGACCGTGAGGGTAGTGGAAGGCCCGTTCAGAAACTTCACCGGCGTCGTGGAATCGCTGAACCCTGAGAGGGGAAAAGTTAGGGTCATCTTCACCATCTTCGGCCGCAAGGCTCCGGTGGAGATCGACCATTCCCAGGTAAGACTGGTCTAGGCAAAACCGCCCGGACCTTTACAAAGGGGTCGAACCACCCCGCAATCGATCCGTGACCGTTCCATCAAGGGGAGGAACGGAGCGGATGAAAGGAGTTCCCATGGCCAAGAAGATCTTGGGCATGGTAAAGCTTCAGCTCTCTGCAGGACAGGCTACTCCCGCCCCCCCGGTGGGACCCGCCCTCGGCCAGTACGGAATCAATCTGGCAGGATTCTGCAAAGAGTTCAATGCCCGTACCCAGGGGCAGGAAGGCCTGATCATCCCTGCGGTGGTCACGGTCTACAAAGACAGAAGCTTTACCTTTGAGCTCAAGTCACCTCCCGCGGCGATCCTTCTGAAAAGGGCTGCCGGCCTGGCGAAAGGGTCGCCGGAATCCAACCGCAACAAGGTTGGAACCGTCACCACTGCCCAGTGCCGCGAGATCGCCCGCACCAAGATGAAGGACCTCAACGCGGCATCCGAAGACGCCGCCGTAGAGATGATCCGCGGCACGGCCCGCAGCATGGGCCTGGAGGTGGTGGATGGCTAGTGTCAGCAGGAGGTTCGCCAAGGCCCGGGAGACGGTCGATCGCCAGAGGATCTACTCCCTCGACGAGACGATCGCCCTGGTGAAGGGCGCCGCCACCGCGAAGTTCGACGAGACCGTGGAAGTTGCGGTGAACCTGGGCGTGAATCCGAAGCATTCGGATCAGGTCGTCCGTGGTACCTGCATTCTTCCGCACGGCACCGGAAGAACGGTCAGTGTTCTGGTCTTCGCCAGGGGCGAGAAGGCAGAAGAGGCCCGGGAAGCCGGCGCGGACGCCATCGGCGACGATGAAACCGTTGAGAGGATCAAGGGCGGCTGGATGGATTTCGATGTGGTCATCGCCACGCCGGACATGATGAAGGTCCTGGGCGCGGTGGCCAGAATCCTCGGTCCCCGGGGTCTCATGCCCAACCCCAAAACCGGTACCGTGACAATGGATGTGTCACAGGCGGTCAGGGAGGCGAAAGCCGGGAAGATCAACTTCAGGGTTGACAAGACCGGTGTGCTTCATGTTCCTGTGGGCAAGGCCAGCTTCGAGGAGCCGGCCCTCAGGGAGAACATTGTGGCCTTCATGGAGAAGGTGATGCAGCTCAAACCCGCCACCGCCAAGGGCAAGTACATCATCAGCATGTCGGTCTCATCCACCATGGGTCCCGGAGTTCGGGTTGATACCGCCGATCTCCGGCTGGTTCTCAAGTGAGGAGGGTGGAATGAGCATCACAAGACAGCGAAAAGAGACAACGGTCGCGTCCCTCACCGAGGAACTGGGTTCCAACGGGGCGTTTGTTCTTGCCGATTTCACCGGGATCACCGTTGCCGACATGACCGAGTTGAGGAAGATCATGCGTGAGCGCGGGGTCAGCTTCACCGTAGTGAAGAACACCCTGCTCGACATAGTGCTGAAGGGCGTTGAACTCACCGGTGAAGAGGGCGTCTTCCAGTACCTTCAGGGCCCCACCGCCCTGGCATCAAGCCGCGATGAAGTGCTTCCGGCAAAGGTTCTCAAGGAGTTTGCCGCAACCCACGAGGGACGGCCCGTCATAAAGGGCGGCTTCGTAGCCGGGAGGAGTTACAACGCGGCTCAGGTGGCGAGTCTGGCGGATATGCCCGGCCGGGACGAGCTTCTGGCCAGGGTCATGGGTTCCGCCACGGCCCCCATCCGGGGGTTTGTCACCGTCACCGGCGGTATTGTGAGGAAGCTTCTTTACGCGCTCAACGCCGTAAAGGAAAGCAAAGAGAACTGAGTCGATACCATTAACGCGACCCAAGGGTCCGATTGCCTAAAACGGAGGAAGAACCATGAGTGACGACAAGAAGGCCGCCATCATCGAGGCCATTTCCAATATGACCGTTCTCGAGCTCGCCGAGCTTGTCAAGGAAATGGAGACCAAGTTCGGCGTTTCCGCCGCCGCTCCCGCAGCCGCGGTTGCCGCCGCCGGACCCGCCGTCGCCGCTGAAGTCGAGGAGCAGACCGAGTTCGACGTGATCCTCGAGAGCTTCGGCTCGAAGAAGATCGCTGTCATCAAGGTAGTCAGGGAACTCACGAACCTTGGACTGAAGGAAGCCAAGGACCTCGTGGACGGAGCCCCCTCCAAGCTCAAGGAAGCCGCGGAGAAGGCCGAAGCCGAAGAGATGAAGAAGCAGCTTGAGGAAGCCGGCGCAACTGTCATACTCAAGTAGCAAGTGTATCTGGGTCGTGCGGAAGGGACGGGATTCGATCCCGTCCCTTCAACCCCCGTTTCCGGGCGTTTCGTGTTTCCTTTCAGTTGTGAGGAGCGGCAGTGAATAAGGATAGACCTGTCAGGAACTATTCGCGGGTTACCCCTGCCCTTGAAGTACCCGACCTGCTGAAGGTACAGCGTGATTCCTTCGAGAATTTTCTACAGGCTGATGTACCCTCGGATGAAAGACTTCCACAAGGTTTGCACAAGATATTTCTCGACACATTTCCCATTGAGAGCGCAAGCAAGGAGTTTTCCCTCGAATATGTAAGCTTCGAGGTTTCCCCTCCGAAGCACACCGTGAAGGAAGCCCTGGAAAGGGGCGTCACGTACTGTGCCAACCTCAACGCCGTGATGCGCCTGGTCACCCGCGACCCCGAGTCCAAGAGTTTCAAGATGGGCGTTGATCAGAAGGTCTTCCTGGGCAGTCTGCCCATAATGACCGACAGCGGCTCTTTCATTATCAACGGCGCTGAAAGGGTCATTGTAAGCCAGCTTCACCGGAGCCCCGGTGTTTTCTTCGAGGAGAAGGTCCAGCAGAGGAACCGCAGGGTTCACAGCGCCAGGGTCATTCCCCACCGAGGCTCATGGCTCGAGATAAACCTCGATCCCAACGATCAGATCTTCGCCATCATCGACAGGCGCAACAAACGTATACCGGTCACCATGCTTCTCCGGGCCCTGGGTCTTTCCACAGACACACAGATTCTCGCCGCGTTCTATCCCGTGGTGGAGAAAGACCTGGAAGCAATGCTGAAACGTCAGTCAAGAAGCAGCGACTTCATTCACAGGACATTCGCCGAGGACATCGCCGATCCGGCGACCGGCGAGGTTATCGTTCGCTGTGACGAACCGGTTGAAACCGTTGAGAAGCTGGAGAACCTTGTATCCAGGGGCATAACCAAAGCCCGGTTCCTCGAGTCCCGCTCGGAGAGGGACAACTTCGACGGGATCCGCAAGACCCTGGCCAAAGAGGAATCCAGCCTTGGCGCCGGTGTCGACAAGAGCGAGGATTCCGCCACGATGTGGATATACGAAGCACTCCGCGGCACAGAAGCCCCCTCCCTCGACCATGCGAGAAGCTACCTCAGAAGCATGTTCTTCGACAGCAAGCGCTACAGCCTGAGCGAAGTCGGGCGCTACAAGCTGAACGAGAGGTTGAACATCAACACCTCCATGGACCGTCTCACCCTCGTGGTGGAGGACCTGGTGGCAATCGTGGACAACCTCATAATGCTTCGGGAGGGCACCAATACTGCCGATGACATCGACCATCTGGGCAACCGGAGGGTCAAGACCGTGGGTGAGCTCCTCAGTCAGGAGTTCAGCAAGGGTCTTAGCCGAATGGCCCGCACCATCCGAGACAAGATGGGCCACCAGGACAAGGACAAGCTCCGCCCGCAGGATCTTGTGAACTCCAGAACCCTCTCCAGCGTCATCAACACGTTTTTCGGCTCCAGCCAGCTCTCACAGTTCATGGAGCAGACCAACCCACTGGCTGAACTCACCCACAAGAGACGCACGAGCGCTCTTGGCGAGGGTGGTCTCACCCGGGAGAGGGCGGGATTCGACGTTCGAGACGTGCATCACACCCATTACGGCAGGGTTTGCCCCGTGGAAACACCTGAAGGCCCTAACATCGGGCTCATAACGACCCTTTCGGTGTACGCCTCCATAAACCGTTTCGGCTTCCTCGAAACACCGTACCGGCGTGTCATCAAGGGCAAGATCACTGACGAGGTGGTGTACCTTTCCGCTGACCGGGAAGACCGCACCACGATCGCCGAGGCGGATTCCCCTGTCGACGCCAGGGGTTACCTCACAGGTTCCCTCGTGAGGGCCAGAAAGGCCGGGAACTTCCCCATGGTGCGCCCGGACGACATCGAGTACATCGATGTGAGTCCAATGCAGCTCGTTGGTCTGTCCGCCGCCCTCATCCCCTTCCTCGAGCATGACGATGCCAACAGGGCACTGATGGGTTCCAACATGCAGAGGCAGGCTGTGCCGCTTCTCTACACCCAGCCCCCGGTCGTGGGAACCGGGATGGAAGCAGTGGCCGCCCGGGACAGCGGTGCGCTGGTCACCGCCAGGAGGGGTGGAGTGGTGGTCGAGGTCGACTCACGCAAGATCGTGGTCAGAGCCGACGGCGACGAGTACGATTTCGACAGGGATGATATCTACGACCTTAAGAAGTTCCAGAGAAGCAACCAGGACACCTGCATCAACCAGAAACCCATGGTCAGCCCGGGCCAGAGGGTCGAGGAGGGTGTCATCCTCGCAGACGGCATGGCCACCAGCGACGGCAGACTTGCCCTTGGTGTGAACGCCCTTGTCGCCTTCACCCCCTGGAACGGCTACAACTACGAAGATGCGGTGGTGATGAGCGAGCGTCTGGTGAAGAACGACCTTTTCACCAGTGTTCACATAGAGGAGTACGAGGTCAACTTCCGCGAGACGAAACTCGGTCCCGAGGAACTCCTTCGCGACATCCCCAACGTGGGCGAGGACCGTAAACGGAACCTCGACGAAAACGGGATAATCATGGTCGGCGCCAGGGTAAGGTCGGATGACATCCTCGTGGGAAAGGTGAGCCCAAAGGGCGAGCAGGACCTCTCCCCGGCGGAAAGGCTCATCCGGGCCATTTTCGGCCAGAAGGCCGGCGATGTGAAGGACACATCCCTCAGGGCTCCCAACGGCATGGACGGCATCGTGGTGGACGTGAAGGTCTACTCCCGCCGGGACGACACCGAGAGGGGCCGCAGGGTTCTCGAGGAACGCATCGACGCCCTCAGGGAACAGAAGCTGAACAGGGAACAGCGGCTCTGCAAAGAGCGCGATGACATGCTCTGCGAGGTTCTTGCCGGTCAGAAGGCCGTGAACCTCATCGACTCCGTGACCGGCGAGCAGTACGTGCCCTCGGGCCGAAAGCTCACCACGGCATCACTGCGCAAGGTGAACTTCACAGACATCGATTACGGCCGGCAGCTATGCGAAGACCTCAAGGCAGATGACAGGGCCAGAAGGATCCTTCGAAGCACCAACAGGGAACTCGACAAGATCCAGCAGGAGTTTCTGCAGGCCGAGAACAGGATCAGCGTCGGAGACGAGTTGAAACCGGGCGTGATCAAGCTTGTGAAGGTCTACGTGGCCAAGAGGCGCAAGCTCAGGGTCGGCGACAAGGTCGCTGGCAGACACGGCAACAAGGGTATCGTGAGCATCATAGTCCCCGAGGAGGACATGCCCTACCTGCCCGACGGCACGCCCGTCGACATTTGTCTCAACCCGCTGGGCGTTCCCTCGCGCATGAACGTTGGCCAGATCATGGAAACAAATCTCGGCTGGGCGGCCAAGACGATTGGCTTCGATGTGGTGACACCTGTGTTCGACTCGGCGCACAACAGCGTGATAGAGGAAACGCTGGAAGAGGCCGGCCTGCCCCGCGACGGCAAGACGGTTCTCTACGATGGCCGAACAGGCGAACCCATGAACGAGAAGGTTACCGTGGGCCTCATGTACGTGATGAAGCTCGCCCATCAGGTGGAAGACAAGATCCATGCCCGGTCAACCGGCCCGTATGCCATGGTCACCCAGCAGCCCCTGGGCGGCAAGGCGCAGAACGGCGGCCAGAGGCTGGGTGAGATGGAGGTCTGGGCCCTCGAAGCGTACGGAGCGGCCCACTGCCTGCAGGAGATGCTCACGATAAAGTCTGATGACGTCGAGGGGAGGAACCGTGCCTACAGCAGCATCGTCCAGGGAAAGGCCATCCCCCCTTCCAGCACACCCGAGGCCTTCAGCGTTCTTCTGAACGAGATGAGAAGCCTGGCCCTGGATGTGGAACTGGTTACCGAGGAGGAGAACTAGAATGCACAGCAATCCCTCTCCAAGAGATGTGAATGCTTTCCCCACCGATTTCCGGGGAATCCGCATAAGCCTCGCCTCTCCGGACACCATAAGGAACTGGTCCCACGGCGAGGTCACCAAGGCTGAAACGATTAACTACAGGAGCTACAAACCCGAGCCGGACGGTCTTTTCTGCGAGCGCATCTTCGGGCCGGAAAAGGATTGGGAGTGCGCCTGCGGAAGGTACAAGAGGATCCGTTACCGAGGCGTGAAATGCGACCGTTGCGGCGTGGAAGTGACCATGTCCAAGGTGCGGCGCAGCCGTATGGGTCATATCGATCTTGCCGTTCCCGTCTGCCACATATGGTACTACAAGAACCGCCAGATCTCGAAGCTTCTGGACATAACCAACATCGATCTCGAAAGGGTTCTCTACTACGAATCCTACATAGTCGTTGCCAGCGATCATCCCCAGCTCAGGCCGGGCACCGTCCTCGGCGACGAAGAGTACTTCGCCGCGAAGGAAACCTACGGGAAAGACACCTTCAAGGTGGGCATGGGCGCCGAAGCCATCGCGAACCTTCTGGCCGGGCTCGACCTGGAGGAACTTGCCGCCATGCTCCGCACCTCCATCGCCAACGAGACGACCCTTTCCAGACGCCAGAAGAATGTGAAGCGGCTGAAGGAAGTGGTGGCATTCACCAACTCCCGGGCTGAAAACCGCCCTGAATGGATGATCCTGCGAATACTTCCCGTGCTTCCTCCGGGTCTTCGTCCCCTGGTTCCCCTCGACGGAGGCCGGTTCGCAAGCAGCGACCTTAACGACCTCTACCGCAGGGTCATCAACAGGAACAACCGCCTGAAGAGGCTTCTCGACCTCCAGGCGCCCGACGTGATCCTTCGCAACGAAAAACGGATGCTTCAGGAAGCCGTAGACGCGGTGCTTGACAACTCCAGTCGACGCAAGCCAGTGAAGGGCGCTGGCATGCGCCCTCTCCGAAGCCTTTCCGACCTCCTGAAGGGGAAGCGGGGAAGGTTCCGTCAGAACCTTCTGGGCAAGAGGGTGGACTACTCCGGCCGAAGCGTCATCGTGGTCGGCCCCGAACTCAAGCTTCATCAGTGCGGCCTTCCCAAAACCATGGCCCTCGAGCTCTTCAAACCCTTCGTCGTGGCCAGGTGGGAGAAGAAGTACGGTTGCGGCGTGAAAATGGCCCAGAAGAAGGTCGAAGAGCGCCCGGAAGAGGTCTGGGCCATACTTGAAAAGGTTATCAGGAACCACCCGGTCCTCATCAACAGGGCGCCCACGCTGCACAGGCTGGGAATCCAGGCCTTCGAACCCGTACTGGTCGAGGGTCTTGCCATCAGGCTGCATCCGCTTTCCTGCGCTGCCTTCAACGCCGACTTTGACGGTGACCAGATGGCGGTGCACGTCCCCCTCTCCGCCGAAGCCCAGATCGAGGCCAGAATGCTCATGCTGGGAAGCAGGAACATTCTCAAGCCCGCCAGCGGCGAACCGGTGGTCACACCCAGCCATGACATGGTCATCGGAGTGTACTACCTGACCAAACCCATGGTTGGCGCCATGGGCGAAGGGATGATCTTCTCGAGCAGGGAAGAGGTAATCGGGGCGCTGGACGCCGACAAGGTTGACTATCATGCCAAGATAAAGATCAGGGGCGTGAACAGGATCGCCGAAACCGGCACCGATGGCGAGATGAGGAAACCCACGTACTGGAAGGACTACACGACCCCCGGCCAGGTGGTTTTCAACGGAATAGTTCCCGAAGGCATGGGCTACATAATGGCCAACGGCCAGATCCCCCACGAAAAGGTCTTCGGCAAGAAGGGCCTTTCCTCGATGGTCTCCAGGTGCCACCACAACGAGGGCGCCGTGGCCTGCGCCGTGTTCCTCGACAACCTGAAGAGCCTCGGCTTCCACTACAGCACCATCAGCGGGCTTACCGTGGGCATGCGGGACATGATAATCCCCGACATGAAGACCGAGATCGTCAGTGAAGGCAGGAAGCTCGTGGCCGAGGTCGAGGAGAGAGCCGGGAAGGGCGAACTCACCGAAGCCGAGCGTTACAACAGGATCATCGACATCTGGAGCAAGGCCACCGAAGACGTGAAGAAGTCAATGATGGATGTCCTCGAGAGGGACAAACATGGTTTCAACCCCATCTTCATGATGGCCCACTCCGGCGCCAGGGGCAGTGTGGACCAGGTCAGGCAGCTTGCTGGTATGAGGGGTCTCATGTCGAAGCCCAAGAAGAAGCTTTCCGGTGAGCTGGGGGAAACCATCGAAACCCCCATTCTCAGCTCCCTGAAGGAAGGGCTCTCGGTCATCGAGTACTCCATCAGCACGCACGGCTCCCGCAAAGGTCTCGCGGATACGGCCCTCAAGACCGCCGACGCGGGTTACCTCACAAGGCGTCTTGTGGATGTCTGCCAGGATGTGGTGATAACCATCGAGGACTGCGGTACGATCAGGGGCAGGAACATCAGCGCCCTGAAAGAGGGCGAGGAGGTGCTGGAACCCCTCCGTGACAGGATCGTGGGCAGGGTCACCGCCGAGGACGTCTTCGATCCCATCGGTGACGAGATCATCCTCGAGGCGGGACGCGAGATAACCGCGGAACACGCCGCCAGGATCGAGGAAAAGGGCATCGAGACCGTCAGGATCCGTAGCGTTCTCACCTGTGAGGCCGAACACGGCCTTTGCGCCAAGTGCTACGGATGGGACCTCAGCCGAAACCGCATGGTGACCAGGGGCGAAGCCGTGGGTGTCATTGCCGCCCAGTCCATCGGCGAACCCGGCACCCAGCTCACCCTGCGCACGTTCCACACCGGCGGTGTCGCCGGCCGTGAGGCCAAGGAAACGGAAGTCAGGGCCAGACGCGCCGGCAAGGTGAGTTTCCGCAACATCCACATCGTGGAGGGTTCGGAAGAATCCGGAAAGGTCAACCGCATAGCCACCAGGAACGGCCAGATAATCATTCTCGACGAAAGCGGCGATGCGGTGTCAACCTACGACATCGTGCCAGGCTCACTGCTCAGTGTCACCGAGGACCAGCAGGTGGAGCGGGATGACTTGATCTGCAAGAGCGATCCGTTCATCATCCCAATCGTGAGTGAACACAACGGGTCGGTCCACTACGTTGACATCGAGGAAGAGATCACCCTCAGGGAGGAGATCGACAGCGAGCAGCGCAGACAGATGGTGATCGTGGAGGACCGCAGCCGAACTCTCCATCCGCACCTTTTCATCCTTCCGGAACACATCGTGGTACTCAGCGGAAGACCCCAGCGGAGGGACAGGGAACTCCGCACCATGCACGACCTTCTGAGAGAGGTGGATTCCGCCTCGGGCCGCATCGTTTTCACCTACCGCGACCTCGGCTCGGTCAGGAACACATCCCTCCTCGAGGACTTCGTAGCCACTCGGGATGATAAGGTCCCGCATGTCGGCGTTGACTGCAGAAGGGCTCACACAGGCAGTTACGCCGCCTTCGTTGACGCCATCAACCTCATGGAGCCCCTTGGCAGGAAGAGCGGCGGCGAACTCTGGAAGAACCTCAGAACAGCCATGGAAAACCTTTCCGAGACATCCTCCAGGAACAACGACGAGATGGAGACCCAGTTCATCAGCGCCCTGCTCGAGTTCAGCAAAAAGGTTCCCATGGTGCTCTCCATCGCCGACCTCAACAGGGGCCACACGGGCACCCGGAAACTTGTGTCTCTGCTCTGCGAGTCGATCGATCAGGGCAGGATACTTTTCGTAGCCAGCTTCTCCCGCAGGGGTCTTCGAAGCCACACTGTGGCCCGTGGCCGGCAGCGTACCCAGGATCAGGACCCGGTGGAAGAGTTCATCAAGGACAACGTCCTCGGTGTCTACCCAATCCCCAGCGGGGCTCACCTGCGTGTGGAGGACGGCGCTCTCATCAAGATGGGCGTACACCTGGCCAGGATTGAGAGAAGGCTCGGTCAGCAGAGGGACATCACCGGCGGCCTTCCCCGGGTGGAGGAACTCGTGGAAGCGAGATGCCCTCTCGATGCTGCGGCGATCGCGGAGATCAGCGGCATGATCGGTCTCAGTTCGATCAAGGCCGCCATGCGCACCGTGACCATCCGGGGCGACCAGGGCCAGGAATCCTCCCTCAAGATACAGGCTTCGAAGCACATCAGGGTGCGCGAGGCGGATCATGTGGAGGCAGGTGACAAGCTCACCGAGGGCCCGCTCGACCCCCACGACATTCTCAGGGTCAGGGGAACCGAGGCAGTCGAGGAATACCTTCTCAACGAGATACAGGAAGTCTACAGGCTTCAGGGAGTGAAGATCAACGACAAGCATGTGGGCATTGTCGTGCGCCAGATGCTGTCCAAGGCCAAGATCGAGGACCCGGGCGACACCAGGTTCCTTGAAGGCTCCCAGGTGGACAGACTCGACCTCAACCGTCACAACATGGAAGTGATGAGGCAGGGCAAGAGGCCTGCCACCAGCGATGTTCTGCTGCTGGGCATCACCAAGGCTTCCCTGGCGACGGACAGTTTCCTCTCGGCCGCGTCATTCCAGGAGACGAACACCGTTCTCGCTGATGCCGCTGTCCAGGCCAAGGTCGATCCTCTTCAGGGCCTGAAGGAAAACGTTATTGTCGGCCACCTCATCCCCGCGGGGACCGGTTTACCGCTGTACAAAAATGTGAGGCTCTTCCTGCCCGACGGTGGCGCCCTGCCGGAGCCGGTCAGGCTTGAGCCTGAAGAAGATACGCTTGACAATTTCCATTTCGATGCGTAAACTTGCTGTTCCGTCAATGAAGGAACGAACGCTGTAAGGTTCTGAAAGGAGAGAATTTGCCCACGATCAACCAACTGGTGCGGTCAGGGAGAAGCAAGCAGAAGGCCAACACAAAGGCCCCCGCGCTTACCTCCTGCCCTCAGAAAAAGGGCATCTGCACCCGTGTGTATACATCCACGCCCAAAAAGCCCAACTCAGCCCTCAGAAAAGTGGCCAGGGTAAGGCTTCGCAACGGTTATGAAGTAACGGCCTACATTCCCGGCGAGGGGCACAACCTCAACGAGCACTCCGTGGTTCTCGTCCGCGGGGGCAGGGTCAAGGACCTTCCCGGCGTGCGCTATCACATCATCCGTGGTGTGGAAGACGCCAGCGGCGTGAGCGGTCGCAAGCAGAGCAGGTCCAAGTACGGGACGAAGAAGGAAGCGTAGGCGTCATGAGAAGAAACAGACCGAAAAGGCGTGAGATACTTCCGGACAGGAAGTACGGAAACCTGGTGATCGCCAAGTTCATAAACAACATCATGCACCAGGGCAAACGCTCAGTTGCCGAGGGCGTTGTCTACGACGCTTTCGACATGATATCCGAAAAGACCGGGCAGGACCCCGTGGCCGTCTTCAACAAGGCCATGAACAACGTCCGCCCCACCCTCAAGGTCAAATCCAGAAGGGTCGGCGGTTCGACCTACCAGGTTCCCGTCGAGGTGAAGCAGAGTGAGCGCGACGCCCTGGCCATGCGCTGGATCATCAGCTACTCCAGGGGCCGCAAGGGGCGAAGCATGGCTCAAAGACTGGCCCAGGAGTTCATCGAGGCCTCACAGGGCGAGGGCAACAGCGTCAAAAAGCGGGAAGACACCCACAAGATGGCCGAAGCCAACAAGGCTTTCGCCCACTACCGCTGGTAACGACAATCGGGGGGCACCGACCGGTGTCCCCCCGAATCATTTTGGGGACACCATACTAAATTAATCTTCAGGACTCTCCCAGAATACTTAATAAACATAAAGACCAATTTGTGTTTTATTCAGGTTTGGTGTCCCCCCGGACCCCGGAGGCCTCATGAGGCACCTCACGATAACCGTCATCCTTCTCACGGCATGGCCAGTTCCAGGCGCTGACTCCGCATCGCTTCGTTTCATGGGCTTTTCCACTGACGGTGAGTGCTTCGCATGGGAGCAGTACGGTGTGCAGGACGGCAGCGGTTTCCCGTGGAGCACCGTAACCATCCAGTCAACCGCTGACGGAGCCGTCATCCATGAGTTCAGCGTCGTTCTGGAAGGCTGGTTCAAGGGCGACGGCGACCCGGGGGCCGAGAGTATGCGGATGGCATCCGAGGCGTTGCGCGAGCTTTCAATCGATGGCTGGGAAACAGGCTCGTTGCTGGTTCACCATCCCCCAACCGACATGACCTTCGGGGGAAGCTCGGTGACCTTCTGCACGACTTACTACTCCCCCTCCTACTACCTTGGTGACTACACGCTCGACCTCGTTACCGTGGAGATCCCCAGGACTGAGATGGAGGAGTTCTGGGGGTTCCCGCCCCTGGAATTGTCCGTTCGGTTCTCTGACAACGTAACAGGACTCACCCGCACGGTGATGGAGACATCCGACAGGACCGGCAACCTCCAATGGGTGTTCGGCTACAGCATACAGGACGTTTGGTGCTTGGGTGACTCGGTATTCGCAGCTGCCATCCAGTGCGTATCCATAGGATTCGAAGGGCCTGACCTGCGTTACCTGATGACGGGCTGGACGATCTGACCCGTCACAGGTGAGGAGGATCGATGACTTCTGAAAAAGCCTTTACCTGCAGCCAGTGCGGGGCACCCGATCTTGAACGGTCGGGGGAGGGAAAACTGCGATGCCCATACTGCGGAAGCCTTTACAGCTACTCGGTCCGCAGCCCGACCGTGGTGATCAGAAAGGGCGCGAACGTGATCATCGGCAGAAAAGCCAGAGTCACGATCAAAGGCGGAGTGGAGATCCAGGAGGGCGCACGGGTTCAGGTGGACGGAGAGATCACCCTTCTGGAAAGGGCGCCCGAAGAGGCCATCAACGCTGCCAGGCTGAAGCTTAGCGCGAAGTAGGGCTTGCTCCCCGGATCACTCCCTGATCGGCTTGAGGGTGAACCCGATGATGGCAGCCACGAAGCAGAGTGCTGCGGCTGTGTAATAGGCAGCGGTGTAGCCGCCTGTCGAGTCCAGTATCCTTCCCGCCATCATGGGACCGATCTGCCCCCCCACGCCCCATGCGGTGAAAAGCACGCCGTAGTTCAACCCCATGTTCTTCGTCCCGTAGAAATCACCCACTGCCGACGGGTAGACGGAGAGCATCGCGCCGTAGGCAAAGGTGACGACCATGGCGCCGAAGAGTATCGACGCGAAGCTGCCGAAGCTTGCGAAGAAAAGAAGAACGGTGCCCTGTGCCAGGTAGAGGATCATCATGGTCTTCGCCCGGCCCAGTCTGTCCGATATGGTTCCCGCTATCGGGCGGCCGAGGGCGTTGCTTATGGCCATGAAGGCCACCAGCAGAAAGCCGAAGTTCCGGCCGGTCTGAACACTGGCGATCGTGGAAAGGTGGCCGATGATCATCAGGCCTGCAAGTGCTCCGGCCACGAACATCACCCAGAGCTGGTAGAACTGCCGGGTGCGTATCATCTGTTTCCAGTCGTAGTCACGGCCTGAGACCCTGGCCTGTTTTCCGGAGGTCTGCACCTGCTGTGCGGGGTTTTTCAGAGTCTGGGCAAGCCCCGCAACCACCAGGAAAAAGCCCGCCCCGAGGATGCGGAATGAGTTGAAGACCGTGTAGTTCTGGATAAGGTAGTTGGTGAGGGGGGCGATGTAGATGGTTGCCGCACCGAACCCTCCCACGACCATGCCTGAGATGAGCCCCTTGCGCTCAGGTGGGAACCACTTTATGGCGACAGGGGTGGTGGCCGAGTAACCAAGGCCGATGCCCGACCCTGCCATGACGCCGAAACACAGCACAAGCCCCGGAACCGTCTGGAAGAAGCTGGCAAGGACCATGCCTCCCCCCACCAGCATCCCGGCCAGCGTCACTACGACCCTGGGCCCGTACTTGTCCTGCAGACGGCCCCCGAAGATCATCATTACGGCGAACATGGCCACCGCCATCGTGTAGGGCAGCGAAGCCTGCGTGCTGCTCCACCCCAGGGACTCCCGCAGGTTGGCGGCGAAGATGCTCCAGGCGTAGAGAACGCCGAAGGAAAGGTTGATGCCCATCCCGGCAAGGACGATGGTCCATGCCCTTGTGTTCCTGTTCATATGCGGAAGCCCCCCCTGTTGAAATAGGCCCGGATTATAGCGTGATCTCCGGCTCTATACCAAACCAGGGCTTTCAGGGCTTTTTCGCCCCGATGCCTGAAGCGGCCGCCATTGCGGAAGAGAATGCCCACTGGATGTTGTAGCCGCCGGTATCGCCGTCCACATCGAGGACTTCCCCCGCGAAGTAAAGACCCGGGGTTATCCTGGATTCCATGCTCTTCCGGTTGACCTCGTCCCGGGTCACCCCTCCCGCCGTGGCCATTGCCACCCGGAAGCTGCCCTTTTCGGCGACCGTGACGGGGAATGCCGTTACCAGCCCCAGCATCCTCATTCGATCGGCCCTTCCTATCTCCCCGCCCTTCCGGGACGGAACGATCCCCGCCGTTTCGAGAACGGTGTCCGCGAGCCGCTCGGGAATGCCAAGGCCTTTCAGGATTGTTCTGACCGCCTTCTTTCCCCCGGATTGGAGGGCCTCCATGAGGCTGGTTTCGACCTCCCGCGCTGGTTTCTCCGTAAGCGCCACCGAAAGCCTGTCACCATCCCTGATGTGCCTGCTGAGGTTCAGGATTCCCGGTCCCGAAAGCCCCGCGCCGGTGAAGAGAACGTCGCCCCTGGCTGAAATCGTCCTCCCGTCGGCCTTATGGAGGGAGATCGCCGGATTTTTCACTGATATGCCGGCCAGCCCTGCGGGAAAAGGTTCCTCCGCAGTTATGTGCGTGAGGGAGGGGGTGATGTCGGTTACGGTATGGCCCAGCGAGACCGCCAGAGCGAACCCGTCGCCGGCTGAGCCGGTGTCGGGGTAGGAGCACCCGCCTGTGGCGATAACCAGGGAATCGGATGAGAACACCTCTCCGCCCGCGGTGACGGTGAAACCGCCTTCCTCGCGGGAAACCGCTTCGACCTGTGAGTCGAACATCATTTTTACGCCCTTCCCGGCACACCGCCCAAGAAGAAGCGCGAGGATGTCGGATGCCCTCATTCCCGCAGGGAACAGCTTGCCGTCCTCCCGGGCGAAGGTCTTTACGCCGCCGTTCTCGAGAAAGGCGCACAGGTCCTTGTTGGTGAAGGCCAGAAGGGCCGGTTTGACGAAATTGGCTGCTCCACCGTAGTGCCCGGTGAACTCGCTCATCGGACCAGTCCGGCTGAAGTTGCACTGCCCCGACCCTGAAAGAAGCAGTTTTCTGCCGGGGCTTCCGTTCTTCTCAAGCAGAAGCACATCATGCCTGTTCGTGCAGGCGTTCAGGGCACAGAACAATCCAGCGGGACCGGCCCCGATGACAATGGTCTTGTATCTGGAGAGCATGAGCGGCCCTTACAGCCTCCAGACCTCCTCGCCGGTCTGGACCAGACCCATGCCGTTTTCCTCCAGGGCTGTGCGCATCCATTCCAGGGATTTGTCGAAGTTGTCCAACAGGACGGCGCTTCCGTCATCGGAACTCACCAGCAGCATCATGCCGTTTCGGGCGTAGGTTCCCCTGGTGACAGTTATTGTGCCGAAGGGAAGGCTGACAGGTTTTCCCCGTATCAGAAGCTTGAGAAGTATCCCCAACTGGGTGTAGAGCGGCGCCATCTTTCCCAGGTCGTGAAAGACGAACCTCCTGTCGGTCAGGACACAGCGGCAGTCCACCGGGAACTTGATCCTGCCGCCCTGCAGCGTGTAACGGCGCCTGTCGGCAAAAACCTTCTCATCGGGGTCGGGCGTGAACTTCGGCATTATCCTCCCCTTTCAGAACATCCTTCTGATAGTGAAGCCCAGGGCGAGGTCGTTCGTGGCCGCCCCGTTCAACTGCCCCCGGGGGCCGATGCCGGTGCTGTTCCCGAGGATGAAGATGAACTGGTGACCCCATGTGGTGCGCCTGAGCCCAAAGGAGAATGAATCTTCCGGAAGGATCGAAGGGTCATCGTCATCCCGGCCCACGAGCGGGAAGTACTCGCCGATCAGTGCCGTGTTTTCCCCCAGACCAACGGAAAGACCGAACCCGGGGCCGTGCCTTTCAGTCCTGCCGTCATAGGCGTAGTTCACCGTGGGGATCACCCGCCCGTCAGCGAAGGGGGCCGAAAACGCACCCAGCAGCGTGAGCCCGCCCTCCCGGTCCTGGTTGGCCGCCGGTTTTACCGAGGAATACCCGAGGGAGAAGGCAGCTTCGAAGCTGTCGACAAAAGTGCTCCAGTATCCCCCCAGGGTGTATTCCTTACCGGAGCGCACGTGACCGGCCCTTATCTCGAGGCCGTTCACCGGGAACCAGCCCAGATCTGCGCCCACGTTGGCTCCGATGTCCATTCCGAAGAAAGTTTCGATCGGTTCATCTTTCAGTGCTGCCCCGTAGAACCTGTGGTTCAGCCTGAGCTCAAGGCTTCCCTCCTCAGTTGCGGGCGAGGGGGTCTCGATGTTAAGCATTCCAGGGCCGTAGGCGGAGAGGGGGAAGGCGACTGCAAGCAGTATTGCGGCAACTCTCATGAGAACCTCCTAAAGGAGTTCGAGTGAAACGGTGCGAACGAACTGGTGCGCACTGGTAAAATCATCGCCGCCGCTTGGGCCGTAAGCCAACAGTATGGTGTAGGTTTCCCCCTGGGTGAGTGAGGCATCGTACTGGTCCCCGGAAGACATGGGAATGGAAAAATCGATCTCGGTTTCGTTGCCGGTCTCGCCGGAGTCGATGAGGGTGACATCGCTGGTTCCCCCCAGCGCTGTGTCGGCCTCGTGGGTCGTGGCCCCCGTCCCGAAATCGTCACGGATGTAACCCGTTCCGTCTTCGACGTATCCGATTACGAGATTCGCGTCCTTCATCATAACGGAGGGGTCGAAACCCACAGCCACCCATCCGGTGGTTGGAGCGGAAAGCTTCACGTGAAGGGTCGCCCCGTCGTTTTCCACCCGCCACTGAAACACGACATCGTCAGTTGTGTAGTTGTTCCATCCCTCGGCCCCGGAAGGGCCGGCCGGGTCGCCGCAGCTTCCGATGAGAAGCAAAGCTGTGATTACAACCGATTTTTTCATTCCGCCTCCGCTCTTGTCAATCGTTTTCCTTACTTGCCAGTTGTATTATCATGCTTGCAGGCCAAAAAGAAAGGAAGGCGGACAATGGGTAAGCTGTTGATCATCATGGCCGTCCTCACAGGCGCCACATTCGCGTGGCAGGAGATTGAAGTTTCGGGATTCCTCCTCCGGTGGGAAACCCAGGCGGGAGACAACCTTGCAGTAGAACTCACCGGTCCCACGACAGGCTGGGTGGCTGTGGGTTTCGACCCCTCCGTTATGATGCTGAACGCCAACATCATCATCGGCTACGTTTCCGGCGGCGACACCTTCATCAGGGACGACTTCGGATGGCAGAACACATCCCACAGGGCCGACACCCTCATGGGGGGGACCCATGACGTTGTAATCGACGGCGGTTCCGAGTCAGGGGGGGAAACCCAGATCAGGTTCACGATCCCGCTCGACTCCGGCGACCAGTACGACAAGCCTCTTGTACCCGGCAATTCCTACCCGATAATCCTTGCCAGGGGACCCAACGGTGCCGACGACTTCTCGACCGTGCACCAGTTCATAACGACGGCCAGCATCGAAATCCTCGAGTTCTCCCTTCAGGGGTCCACCTGGGGTAGGGCGAAGATGGACTTTGACTGAGAGAATGAACGGCCCTGTCCGGATTCTTGCCTTTGCCGGCAGCACCAGAGAGGGTTCGTACAACCGGGCGCTGATAAGGCAGGCAGCGGCATTCGCAGGCGAGGCCGGCGCTGCTGTGAATCTCATCGATCTTGACGACTTTCCCATGCCTATCGTGAACCAGGACCTCGAGCTCTCGCACGGCATCCCCTTGAACTCCCTTGCTTTCAAGAGGCTTCTTTTCGAAAGCGACGGCTTTCTCATTGCCTCGCCGGAGTACAATGGTTTTGTGACACCGCTGCTAAAGAACTGTCTCGATTGGGCTTCCCGTTCGGAAACACCCGACGAGAAGCCCCTCTCGGCGTTCAGAAAAAAAACGGCGGCCATCCTGTCCGCTTCACCCGGAAGCCTTGGCGGGCTGCGCAGTCTGTCCGCGCTCAGGACCCTTCTCACGAACCTTGGTGTGATAGTGATTCCGGGGCAGCACGCGGTTTCCGGTGCGGATAAAGCAATCGATGGCGAAGGCATGCTGACGGATCCCGGGAACGTCGCATCTGTGAAAAGGGTCGTCCGGGAACTTGTCAGGATCACCTCCGCACTGAAAGCCGGGGTACACTGATGCTCCTTCAGGCGCTCCCGCCGGCGCTCCCGCCCGGGGGCGTCGAATCATCCGACGTGCTTCAGACCCTCGCCCTGCGCACGGTGCTCCGATCCCCTGAGTGGGGGCAGGTCAAAGGGTACTGGAACCTTCTGAACCGTGTCGGGGGGGAAGGTGACCGGTTCCAGCCCGCGGGTGATCTGGACATGGCAAAGGCCGACAGCATCATCGCCGATGTGCGAAGGTGCGTTGCCGAACTCAACCCAGGCGGCGAGAAAGGGGGCATGTGGAGCGCGCTGGAGATGACGGGTCTTCTCGTCGAAACAAGGGCGATGAGGCTCAGCAGGATCAACCCTGCCTTCCTGACACGGATGGTGCCCGCTTGGTCGACCACCTTTGGTGAAGACCTGCTATACAGCTTCGACTCAAGGCTGAGGGAGCTTTCGAGGCTCAGGAGCGCGGGAGAACTCACCGAAGAGGTCTTTCTGTCCGCGTCGGATACGCTGAGCAGGCAGTTCGAAACATGGGCGCTCCTGCAGTTGGCCGATGACCGGTACGGCTTCGGTCCCCCCGGCATCCAGGAAAGGCTTCTGGAGGTCGAACTCCTCTATGAAACCGTGGCGGAAGAGTTCGGGGAGGACAGGGTGAATACGTTCAGGGAGATGCGCCCATACCTCGAGCCCCTCCTCGAAAGCCTTCTTGAGGAGTTTTACTGAACGGCTTCTGGTTCGCTTTCGAAGTAACTCCCCGCTGCAACCTTTCCTGCGGCTACTGCTACAACGCCTGGCGCACCCCGGGGAATCGGGTTCCCGGGGAGCTTGCACTCCCCGAGATCCGTGAACTGTTCAAAAGCCTTCGAACCGATGCCCCGGTATCGGGCGTGACCCTTACCGGCGGCGAACCCTTGCTCAGGCCCGATCTTTCCGAGATCGTCGCGATCGCAGTGGAACAGGGCTTCACAGTGGCCGTCGCCACCAACGGGACACTACTGACATCATCCATCGCCCGCGAACTGCGGGAATCGGGAGTAAGGCACTTCGACATCGGCATCGAAACCCCTTTCGCTGAGGTGTCCGGGGGGATTGCGGGCGCATGTGCGACCGGCGCCAGCGTTACGCTTTCCCTTTGCCTGACCTCGAAGAGCTTCGGTTCGGCACCTGAAGTGGTCAGGCTTGCTGCCGCCCTGGGGGCCGATGCCGTATGCCTGAACAGGTTCGTTCCAACGGGAAGGTCGACCGATGCCGACCATCTGCCCTCGCAGACCGAGATCAATGAAGTCCTTCGGGGTGCCGGGAGAATGGGTGCGGAACTCTCGTTGCCTGTGTACGCGGGTATCCCTCTGGAACCCTGTGTGTTCACCAATGTCAATGAATTTGGTATAATCAACACAGCATGTCACTGCGGAGAGGGAAAGTGGGCCATAGGGCCCGATGGCTGGCTGAGAACCTGTGAGCAGAGCCCTGTTCTTCTCGGAAGCCTGCTTTTAGAAAGGTTTTCCACACTGAGGGAGTTGCCCGCCGTGAAGGGGTTCCGTGAAGCCACACCTTTCCGTGAATGCCGTGGTTGTACTGCTCTGCCGAGTTGCGGCGGGGGGTGCAGGTTTCTTGACGGAACGGAGCGCAGTTGAACTACTTCGCGTACGGATCGAACATGTCACTGGCAAGGCTGTCCGCCAGAATCCCGTCGGTGCGGCGGATCGGTGTCGGCTCTCTCGCGGGTTACACGCTGGTCTTTCACAAGGCCGGTGAAAGCGACGGCTCGGCCAAGTGCGATGCCTTCTTCACGGACGACCCGTCACACGAGGTCCTGGGTGTGGTGTACCGGATCGATCCCGATGACAAGAACAGGCTGGACATCATCGAAGGCGTCGGTTACGGCTACGAGAACCGCTGCGTTACGGTCAGGCTCGATGACGGCAGCGCTGTTTCGGCCTGGGTGTACTGCGCCACCGCCATCAATGCCTCTCTGCTGCCTTACGACTGGTACAGGGAGCATGTACTGAGGGGAGCCCTTGAGAACGGTCTTCCCGACCATTACGTCTCCTGCATAAGGGCCGTCGAGGCCAGGAGCGATCCTGATCGTGAACGGGCCTCACGCGAGCTATCCATCTACGCCTGAACTTGACAAACCGGCCCCCTGTCGTAAGAATGCCTGCCTGCAACCCCCACAGCCAGGAGACAGGTTCCGCCCATGAGCAGCCCCAGTGCACTTCGCAACATTGGCATCTTCGCCCATATCGATGCGGGCAAGACCACGGTCACGGAGAGGATTCTCTTCTACACCGGCCGCACCCATCGGATGGGAGACGTTGACCACGGCACAACGGTGATGGACTGGATGCCGCAGGAGCGCGAGAGGGGCATAACCATCGTTTCCGCCGCCACCACGTGCACCTGGAAGAACACAACCATAAACATCATCGACACCCCCGGTCACGTTGACTTCACTGCCGAGGTCGAGCGTTCCCTCAGGGTCCTCGACGGCGGTGTAGCGGTTTTCTGCGCGGTGGGAGGCGTCGAACCCCAGACCGAAACGGTCTGGCGCCAGGCTCTGAAATACGGGGTCCCGACCATTGCTTTCGTGAACAAGATGGACCGCCAGGGAGCCGATTTCCCCAGGGTGCTCCAGATGATGAGGGACATCCTGGGAGCCGTTCCCCTGCCCGTTTTCCTTCCCATCGGAAGCGGACAGGCATTCAGGGGCATCGTGGACGTGATACGCAGCCGTGCGCTCTTCTTCGATCCAGAATCACTTGGCGAGACCATACGTGAAGAGCCGATACCCGAAGAGATGACCGATCCCGCGGCCCGGGCCCTCGAGGCCGTTCATGAGGCGGTTGCGGACCTGTGCGAGGAGGCCATGGAGCTCTACTGCACGGGGGATATAGACCCGTCCCTGATCATACCGCTCATCAGGAGGGGAACGCTCGAGAGGCGGTTCGTTCCGGTCCTCTGCGGCGCTGCCCTCAGGAACGTGGGCGTTCAGAGTCTTCTCGACGCCATAGTCGACTGGCTTCCCGCGCCCGAAGAGCTCCCCCCCGTGACAGGCACCGGACCAGGCGGCACCGAAGCGGAGAGGCCCAGAGGCACTGATTCGCCCTTCACTGCCCTGGTGTTCAAGATACAGACCGACTCCCATCTGGGCAGGTTGGCATACATGAGGGTGTATTCGGGAAGCGCGAAGGACGGGCAGGCCGTACTGAACAACCGCACGGGCCGGAAGGAGAGGATGATGCGCCTGGTCCGCATGCACGCGGACAAGCGCGACCACCTCGACCTCGTACAGGCCGGAGACATAGCGGCGGCCGGAATGAAGGACGCAGCCACGGGTGACACCCTGACGGTGCCCGAGCACCCCATTACGCTTGAATCCATCGATTTCGCCGAACCGGTGATGCAGATGGCCATAGAGCCCGCGGGTGCCCGTGATGACAAGGCTCTGGAGGACGCCCTTCAGGAGATGACCAGCGAGGACCCCAGCCTGAGGGTGGGCGTTGACCGCGACACGGGCCAGAACATCATCATGGGCATGGGAGAGCTTCATCTTGAGATCGTGGTTGACAGACTGAAGCGGGAGAAGAAGCTTCAGGTTCACACCGGGAACCCCCAGGTATCCTACCGTGAAGGCGTTCTGCGACCGGGCAGGGGCGAGGGCAGCTTCGAGAGGCTCATCGCGGGCCGGGGCAACTTCGGCCATGCCGTGGTGCAGGTCGAGCCCACTGCGGGGGGGATCGAGATAACAAGCTCTGTTTCAGGGCTTTCCGGTTCCTTCACCGAGGCCGCGAAAAGCGGGATCAGGGGCAGTGTGGGCGCGGGAGCCCTTGCAGGGTTTCCGGTTGACGGCATGCGCATAACGCTGATCGAAGCAAGGCTTCACGAGACCGATTCGACGGAGCTGGGTTACGCGTCGGCCGCCGCGGCCGCCTTCCGGGAAGCACTGAAGGATGGCTCACCGGTGATCCGCGAGCCCATAATGGCGCTGGATGTCATCACCCCCATTGACTACCTCGGAGAGGTCCTGGGCGACATCAGCTCCCGCCGTGGACAGGTCGAGGCCATCCACCAGCGCGGGGAAGCGCGCAACATCCATGCCAGGGTTCCACTGTCCGAGCTGTTCGGGTATTCCAGCAGCATCAGGAGCCTCACACAGGGCCGCGCAGGGTTCTCCATGCATTTTCTGAACTACGAGAACACACCGCCAAACGTTCAGCGCGACCTCTTGCAGAGAATGGGCATCATTACCTGAACCGCAGCCTGAGACGCTCAGACCGTAACCGTCCCGTGATGTTTTCGGGAAGCCTGGCGGAACGCGGTTGCCTCCTTTACGAGAACAGCCATATTTAACCATCATCGACATGACAAGCTCTTTGATGATAGGAGGGTGCCATGTGCTCTGTCATTATTGTGATGGCTGTGCTTTCGGCTGCTGATGTGACGATCACCCAACCCGCAGACGGCGGGGTCTACGACGGCGACTGGCTGACGCTCAATGCCCTGGTCGAAAACTGGGGGCTCCTTCCCGATTCGGTAACGTTCTCATTGAACGGCGAGCCTTTCGTTCCCGTACCCAGGCTCTGCACGGACTGGCATACGTACATGCAGAACGACCTTCATAACGGTTTCCTCGAATCCCTTCACTCGGGAAGTGCTACTTTCCTTCCAAACACAAGTCCAGGGCCATGCATCGATACAGGTGTTCGACCTGTCGGGAAGACCGCTGCAATGCCTTTTGGAGCAGGAAACCACCCCGGGGCTGCATTCCGTGACATGGACCCCCGACGCCTCAGTGCCTTCGGGGTGCTATCTGATAAGGCTGGAGTCGGCCGACGAAACGGTCACTAGACGCTGTGTGTTCCTGAGATAGTGCTTCTCGTCAGATCAGTCAGATTCCTGCTGAGGTGGGAGAAGAGAGATGGGAACGGAAACAGGAAGGTTCCCCTCCTGACCGGGAGAGTTGCCGAAGTCCAGTGATGTCATCGTTTCGGCCACAGGATCCATGAGGGTTTCAAGCCCCCCGGTGCATGTGATCTCCAGATCGGTTACCGCACCAGCCGGAGTGATGGCGAATTTTACAGTGATGTCTCCCGAAGCTTCAGGCTCGGTAGCCAGAAGTTCTTCGTAAGCTTCTTGAACTGATGTTTTCACTCCATCCAGAACTTCTCTGATCTCGTCCATGTTCCTGTACGGCGGTAGCGTGATGCCCTGCGAGTCGCCCATGGGTGTCTGGCCCGCAAATGCCGCGCAGGCAGTAACTGCAAAAAGTAACAGGCATTTCATTTTTTGCTCCCTATTGGTTGAAGGAATAGTTTTACATTACTGGATAATGGAGGGAGATCGTTAAAATGTCAATGGAATTATGCAGATCCCTTCTGAACCGGGCAGAACATGACCCTTCTCCCCAAAGGTTTACACATTCAAGTTCAGGGGTCATCCAACCGGGATGAAGCACCGGGGACTGCAAGGCCGTTCTGAACAACTGCCCGGGCAGGGGCGGGGGCAGCTTCGAGACGCTCAGGCGGTCACAGTTCTCGGGATGCTGTCGGGAAGCTGGGCGAGAACCTCGTAATTCAGGTGTCCGGCAAGATCTCCGAACGACCTTACCGAGATCTCTCTTCTACCCTGCTTTCCGATGATGACTACCTCGTCGCCCCTCGTGACCCCGGGGCAGTCCGTCACATCAACGGTCATCCCGTTCATGTTGACGATGCCCGATACTTTTGCCCGCCGTCCCCTGACCAGCACATACCCAAGGTTGCTCAGGCTTCTGGAAAAACCCTGCGAGTATCCGACTGGAACGGCCGCCATCTTCTGCCGGCGGGATGTCAGGAAGAAGTTTCCGTAACCAACGAACTCCCCAGGCTTTACAGTCGTAATGCCCATGATCGTGCTTTTCCAGCTGATAACCATTTTCAACGGGTTCTTGAACCCTTCAGGGGATTGGCCGGTGGAAAGGATGTGAAGCATTCTGGTCTCCATGCTCGGCCAGTAGCCGTACTGGGCGATGCCAACACGCACGGCGTCGAAACGGGCCTCGGGGATCACAAGGGCCGCTGCGGAACTGGCAGTATGCAGGATGCCCGTATCAACTCCCTTCCCGCGAAGAAAGGCAACACCATCAAGGAACGCGCCCAACTGTTTGTGAATCCGCATGTGATTGGCAGCGTTCTCCGCGCCGGCGAGATGGGTGCAGGTTCCTCTCAGCCTTAGAGAACCGCGATTGCCTTCCAGCAGATCGACAGCTGTTTCAAGGGCGGCAGGGGGAATGCCGGTGCGGTTCATGCCCGTCTCAAGTTCCAGATGTATGTTCGAAGGTCTTTCGGGGGTTCCCGAGCAGACCGACTCTTTCAGCCTCTCGACATCGCTGACGTAGAAGGAAATCCCTTCGGAGTTGGCCCAGGGGATGTCGTCGCTGTGAATGAAGCCCATCACGATGATTTCGTCACCGGGGACTCCCGCCTTGAGCAGGATCGATGCCTCGTCTGCGGCGTAAACCCCGAACATGCTGATGCCCAGTTCCCTTGCAAGGGGAACGAAGCAGGCCAGGCCATGGCCGTAGGCATTGCTTTTTACGACCGAGATGATGCGGCGGTTCCCGATAGTGCTTCTGATGAAACGGATGTTCGCCCTGAGGGCGCTTCGGCTGACCTCGATCATTGATGATGCGTGTGGCTCAATTCCTATGATAACCCTCCTCTGCTGATTACTGATCGTACCGTTTCCAGCAGCAGCTTGGAACCCAAATGCAGAAGCCCGTCGGGGAAATCGTAATCCGGGTGGTGCAGTGGAGGTGTTTCCTCTCCGGCGCCAAGGCCGAAAAGGACCCCCGGGACGGCATCGGTGAAGCGGCCGAAGTCCTCAGACCAGGGGAAGGGCTCGTCCCTGTGTGAAACGTTCATGCCAAGCCCATTGGCGGCTTCTGCGACAATGTCCACCAGACGGCTGTCGTTGAAGACAGGGGGAAACTCTTCGCTTCTTCCCACTGAAACCCCGAGTCCGTAAGCCCCTGCGATCCCCTCCGCGAGAGGGCGGCACTCGCGGAACAGCTCTTCGAGAACCTCCTTTTCGGAGGCCCTGAGGGTTGCCATCACCACCGCCTCGCCCGGTGAAGTCCCGAACGTTTCAGCGCCAAGCGCCGCATGGACGACAGTTACCTTCGCGGGTTGAAAGAGGCCGGTCCTGCTCTGTGGAAGGGCGCTCAGGGCCTGAATCAGCTGGGCGACAGCCATTGCCGGGCTTCTGCCCTTCTGAGGTTCCCCCGCGTGGGAACGCTCACCGGTGAGATGCACGGTGATCCCCGCCGATGCGGAGGCGAAAACGCCATGCCTGAGGATGACTTCACCAAGCGCGAACCCGGGAAGGTTGTGCAGTGCCATGGCGAAGTCGGGCATCACCGATCTGAAGCCTTCGTCCTTCAGTACCGCAGAGGCTCCTGCGCCGGTCTCTTCCGAGGGCTGAAAAAGCAACAGGACCGAGCCCCCTTCGAGCGGTGCCTCCGCAAGGTGTGCCGCAACACCGGCAAGTATCGCAATGTGACCGTCATGACCGCAACCGTGATACGCCCCGCCGCCATCCGGCATGGGAAGCCCGTCGAGCTCGCATCGAACCATTACCCGGGGGCCGGGAAGAGCGCCTTGGTAAAGAGCTGCCACTCCGTGCCCGGCGATCCCCCTCAGAAGCCTGGTTGGACGTGTTGCCGCAATAAAGTCAGCCACGATCACTGCCGTGGCGGCCTCCCTGCCGGAAACCTCGGCCCTTTCGTGAAGGGCCCTTCGCAGCTCTCGCGTGTTCAGACTTTCCCCTTTCCCACAAGCCTTGCGAAGTGTTCGAAGGAACGGTCCCACGTTTTCTCTTCTTCCCTTGGGAAAAAGCAGCCCGGAAGCTCCCTGTTCCTCAGGTGGCCTGCCACGCACTCGCAGCACACACCCTTTCGGGAGCAAGGTTCGTAGCTGCAGTTGCACCGCTTCAGGTTTTCAGGCTTTTTGCACTCCATGAGTTTCTCCTCCCTTCCGTTTCCATAAGGGCCCTGCGCCCCCGGTGTCAATGCCCCGCGGCTTGACAGACCGGGTTTTCTGTGGTAGGCTTGCACTTCCCTGAAAGGCCAGGGGTGGTTGCGGTTCTCTGTGAATTCAACCATATTTGGCGCCCCGGAGGCTCCGATGAGCCAATGGGTGAAAAAATGAATTGGCAGCGCGGGATTCTCCCGAACGGGTGTATTGCGCGTTTATTTCTGGTTTGTAAAGAACCGAGGAGATGGGTTGAACGAAATACGGCTCAGAATAAGGCTTCGGGCCTATGATCACCGGCTTCTGGACAAGTCGGCCGCTTCCATTGTGCGTGGCGTGCTGAACACCGGGGCCAAGGTTGCGGGTCCGATCCCACTGCCCACAAGGCGCACGATGTTGACGGTTCTTCGTAGCCCCCATGTTGACAAGAAATCACGGGAGCAGTTCGAGTTGAGGGTTCACTCCAGGCTCATTGAGATCCGCGATCCCAACGAGCAGACCACCGAAGCCCTGCGTCAGCTCGATGTTCCCGCGGGTGTGGACGTAGAGATCAAGTAACCTGCATTCCTCCTGACTGATCCGGCGGGGCCGGATTAAGAGGAAATGTCGCACTGCGGAGCCTGGGCGGATGCTCCGGCGGGCGACGGAAGAAAGAACAGAAACGCTCGTCCCCCCGCCAATAAGGGGACTTCAGCGACGGGAAGTGGTATATGAGCGGATTGATGGCTCGTAAACTGGGCATGACCCGTGTCTTCAACGAAGACGGCAGGGTCGTCCCGGTCACCGTACTCGAGGCGGCGCCCAACCATGTGGTTCAAGTGAAGACCATCGAGCATGACGGCTATGCCGCCGTGCAGGTGGGCTTCGTTCCACAGAAGGAAAGCCGGCTCAACAAGCCCCGGAAGGGGCATCTGGCGAAGGCGGGGGTTCCCCCCGTGTCCAGGCTTGCGGAAGTTGGGAAGCCCGAAGGCGATGTGAAGCCCGGCGACACCATCACCGTCAGCATGTTCAGCCCCGGCGAGAAGGTCGACGTCACCGGCCTGTGCAAGGGCAAGGGTTTCCAGGGCGTTGTGAAAAGGCACGGTTTCAGCGGTGGTGATGAGACCCACGGTTGCAAATCCCACAGGGTGCCGGGCTCGATCGGGCAGTGCGCAACCCCGGGCCGTGTCTGGAAGAACAAGAAGATGCCCGGCCAGACCGGCAACACCAAGGTGACGGTAAAGAACCTTGAAATTGTGGAAGTCGACGGTGAGAAGAACCTCGTCGTGCTCAAGGGCGCAGTTCCCGGCTCGAGGAACGGTTACCTTCTTATTCGGAAGCACCGCAGGAGCGGAGGTAACAGCTGATGGCACTCGCAAGGGTATACACGATGAGCGGCGAAGAGGTCGACACCGTTCAGCTCCCGGACGAGGTCTTCTCAACCGGGGTTTCCACCCACGTGCTGTGGGAAGTGGTAAGGGTCGAGCAGACCAACCGCCGCAGGGGTACCGCCAGTACGAAAACCCGCGCCTTCGTTGTCGGCAGCGGGAAAAAACCGTGGCGTCAGAAGCATACCGGCCATGCCCGAAGCGGCTCCAAGAAGTCGCCGATCTGGCGTGGCGGAGGCGTGGCGTTCGGCCCGCATCCCCGTCCCTGGAGCATCAAGCTCAACCGCAAGATACGTCGCAAGGCCCTTGCGGGGATACTCAGTGAAAGACTGGACGAGGGAAACCTTCGCCTTATCCGTGATTTTTTCCTCGAGGGCAAAACCCGACAGGTTGCGGGAATGCTTGCAGGGAACGGTTGCTCGGGCAGGAAGACCCTCATTCTCACTCTCGAGGGAGACGAACTTGCCACCAGGGCGTCCCGCAACATCCCCGGTGTGTTCTCAGCCAGTGCCCGAAGCGTTCCTGTGACCACGCTGGTTAACTCCGAAGTGGTTCTGATGGACGAACGGGCCATTGATGAGCTGAAAGCGAGGCTTTTGTAATGGATGCCCGACAGATAATCCTTGAACCCATTGTCACCGAGAAATCCACCGTGGCACGGGAGAGCCTCAACGCCTACTCCTTCAAGGTCAAGCCATGTGCCACCAAGCACCAGATCGCCAAGGCGATCGAGGAGATATTCAGTGTGACGGTCCTCGCCGTCCATACCATCAGGATGGATGGCAAACTTAAGCGCATGGGCCGCTTCGCGGGTCGCCGCTCATCCTGGAAAAAAGCCGTTGTCACCTTGAAAAAGGGCGACACGGTCGACTTCTTTGAGGGGGTGTAACCATGGGTATGAAGCGTTGGAAGCCCACCACCCCTGGTACCAGGTTCAAGGTATCGCCCGACTTCTCCGAGATAACCAGAAGTGAGGGCGAAAAGTCCCTTCTTGTAACCCTGCCGAGCAAGGCCGGACGGAACAACAAGGGGCGCGTTACCGCCAGGCACCGGGGTGGCGGTCACAAGCGGATGTACAGGATCGTAGACTTCCGCAGGAACAAGCCGGGCATTCCGGGCAGGGTCGATTCGATCGAATACGATCCGAACCGCAGTGCCAGGATCGCCCTCGTGATCTACTGCGACGGTGAGAAGCGGTACATCATTGCCCCCGAGGGTCTTGAAGTCGGCCAGACCGTTCTCAGCGGCTCCGAGGCCCCTCCCGAGATCGGCAACCACCTCCCCCTTAACAGGGTTCCTCTCGGCACAATGGTTCACAATGTCGAGATGAAGCCCGGCAAGGGCGGACAGATCGCCCGAAGCGCGGGCGCTTCCGTTCAACTCATGGCTCGCGAGGGTGGCTACGCCACATTGCGCATGCCCTCCCGTGAGATGAGAAGGGTGCCCGCCGCGTGCATGGCCACCATCGGCCAGGTCGGCAACTCCGAGCACAATCTCGTTGTCCCGGGCAAGGCCGGAGCCAGCCGCTGGGTCGGCAGAAGACCCCACGTCAGGGGTGTTGCCATGAACCCGGTCGATCACCCCATGGGCGGCGGGGAAGGCAAGACAAGCGGTGGCCGTCATCCGTGCTCACCCTGGGGACAGCTCGCCAAGGGCCTTCGCACCCGGAAGCCCAAGAAGGAATCGAGCAAACTCATCTTAAGGCGCAGACCCACCGGAAAGAGGAGGAAGTAGCGATGGCGCGTTCCCTGAAAAAAGGCCCGTTCATCGATGCCGGGCTTCTCCGGAAGGTGGAGCTCATGGGCCAGACCGGCGAAAGCAAGGTAATAAAGACCTGGGCCAGAAGATCCACGATCCCGCCGGATTTCGTAGGCCAGACCTTTGCGGTTCACAACGGCCGCAAGTTCGTCCCGGTTTTCGTTGTGGAGAACATGGTGGGGCACAAGCTCGGCGAGTTCGCCCCCACCCGAACCTTCCGCGGTCACCGCGAGAAGAAGAAGTAGGGGTGGGAGAATGGAAGCTGTGGCAAAGGCCAGATTCGTCAGGGTCCCCCCCCGGAAGGCAAGGCAGGTCGCCGACCTCATCCGGGGCAAATCCGTGGGCCAGGCGCTGTCCATACTCATGACAGTGCCCAAGATCGCCTCGAAGATAATCGCCAAGACACTCGATTCCGCAGTGGCGAACGCCGTCTTTCTCTCCGACGGGGCAAAACTCGAGGCTGAAAAAATGAAGGTTTCCGTCATAACAGTGGACGAGGGCCCCATGGTTGCCCGCTGGCGCCCCAGGGCCAGGGGCAGGGCCACCCGTATTGTTCACCGGACCAGCCACATCACCGTCAGGGTCAGCCAGGGTGAATCAGCCGGACCGGAGAAGAGGTAAACATGGGACAGAAGACAAATCCTATCGGCCTCAGGCTGGGAATCACCAGAAGCTGGGACTCGGTCTGGTTCGCCAAGGGCAGAAATTTCGCGAAGCTGGTTGAAGAGGACGCAAGGATCAGGAAGTACATCCTTCTGAACCCCCTTCTCGACAAGGCCCAGATCAGCAAGGTCCAGATCCTCAGGAAGCCCCAGGAAGTGCATATCGCCATAAGCACGGCAAGACCCGGCATGGTCATCGGCACCAGGGGCAAGACCATCGACAGGCTCACCAGTGAACTCACCGCCCTCACCGACAAGACCGTCAAGGTCAAGGTCGACCAGATCGACAACCCGGAAGTGAGCGCGGTCCTGGTCGCCGAGAACGTTGCCAGGCAGTTGGAGAACAGGGTTTCGGTCAGAAGGGCCATAAAGAGAACAATATCCGACACGATGCGGGCCGGCGCTCTGGGAATCAAGGTTTCCTGCTCCGGCAGGCTTGGCGGAGCCGAGATGTCCAGGATCAACACGTACCATGAGGGCCGGGTTCCTTTGCACACCCTCAGGGCGGACATCGATTTCGCCAGGGCCGTCTCCCGTACCACATACGGCGTGATCGGCGTAAAGGTCTGGATCTATGTGGGCGATGTTCACGAAGCCCCCGTGGCCGGATCCTGAGAGAGTGGTGATGCAGCATGTTGATGCCGAAAAGAACTAAGTACCGGAAGCAGCACCGGGGAAGAATGCGGGGAATGGCCAAAGGCGGAGCCGAGGTTTCCTTCGGTGAATTCGGCCTTCAGGCCCTGGCTCCCGGTTGGATAACAAGCGCCCAGATCGAGGCTGCCCGAATCGCCATGACAAGGCACATCAAGAGGGGTGGAAAGGTCTGGATCAGGATCTTCCCGGACAAGCCCATTACCGCCACTCCCCTGGAAACAAGGATGGGTAAGGGCAAGGGACCGGTTGAGGGCTGGGTTGCTGTGATCAGACCCGGCCGGGTGATGTTTGAAATCGAGGGAGTGGCGCCGGAAACAGCCAGGGAGGCCATGCGCCTCGCCGGGCACAAGTTGCCGGTGGCGACCCGTTTCGTGATCAGGGATAAGGAGGCTCACCAGTGAAACCTCATGAATTCCGGGCCATGAGCAAGGATGAGCTTGAGGAACAGGTGAGGGAGCTCCAGCGGGAGATATTCAACCTCAGGTTCCGCAAGGCGGCCCAGCAGCTCGACAACCCGGTTAAGGTTCGCATGGTCCGGAAAGATCTGGCCCGGGCCTTGTCCATTCTTCATGAGATAGACATGGGCATTGAAACCAAAGCCGGGGAAGGGAACTGACCATGGCCGAAACAAGAGTAGGAAACAGAAGAGTGCTTCGGGGAACCGTGGTTTCCAACGCCATGGACAAGACCGCAGTGGTGGAAGTCACCTCGGTCAAGGCGCACCCGGCCTACAAGAAGCGCGTTCGAAGCAGCAGCAGGTATTACGCCCACGACGAGAACAACCAGTGCGCCGTGGGGGATGTGGTTACCATCGCGGAAACCCGCCCCCTCTCCAGACTCAAGAGATGGCGCCTGATTGAGATCGTCGAGAAGGCCAAGTAGGGAGGCCGGATATGATTCAGGTGTTATCCAGGCTCAAGGTAGCCGACAACTCCGGCGCCCGGGAGGTCATGTGCATCAAGGTACTGGGTGGTACCGGGCGTCGGTACGCCGGCATCGGTGACCTCATCGTGGTCACCGTGAAGGAATCGTCCCCCGGTGGGACAGTGAAGAAGAGTGAAGTCAGAAGGGCGGTTGTGGTCCGCACCCGCAAGGAACTCAACCGTGCCGACGGCTCGAGCGTAAGGTTCGACGACAACGCCGCAGTGATCCTTGACGACGCAGGGCAGCCTGTGGCCACAAGGATCTTCGGTCCCGTGGGTCGTGAGCTTCGTCAGCGTTTCATGAAGATCGTCTCGCTGGCGCCGGAGGTGATTTAGGATGCATGTGCGCAAGGGCGACAAGGTTCTTGTCATCACCGGGAACGACAAAGGCAAGACCGGCAAGGTACTGAAGGTCTTCCGGGACAAGAACAAGGCAGTTGTGGAAGGCGTAAGGATCATCAAGCGCCACACCCGTCCGTCCCAGAAGAACCAGCAGGGTGGGATCGTGGAGAAGGAAGCCCCAATCGACGCTTCGAATCTTCAGGTGATCTGTCCTGACTGCGGCAAGGCTTCGGGCATGAGCCGTGTCAGGGATGAAGACGGCAATCTCTCTCGCAAGTGCAAGGCTTGCGGCGAGACCATCACTGCGGGATAGGAGACTGAATGAGCGAGAACACCATGCCCAGGCTCAAGCAGATCTACCGGCAGGAGGTCCGCGGCAAGATGCTTGAGAAATTCAACTACGCCAACGCCATGCAGACCCCTGGCCTGACCAAGATCGTGGTCAACATGGGGCTTGGCAAAGAAGCGATGGACAACGCCAACAACGTAACAAGCGCCCAGTCCCAGATGGAGGCCATCACCGGCCAGAAGAGCGTTGTGGCGAAGGCCAAGAAGTCCGTCGCGGGTTTCAGGCTTCGCGAAGGAATGCCCATCGGGGTCTTCACCACCCTCAGGGGTGACAGGATGTGGGAGTATCTTGACCGGCTCATCAATTTCGCACTGCCCCAGGTGCGCGATTTCCGCGGACTCCCTTCAAAGGGGTTCGACGGAAGGGGCAACTACAATTTCGGAGTCGAGGAACAGGCGATCTTCCCCGAAATCGACGTGGACAAGATAGACAAGTTCAGGGGGATGAACATCACCATCGTCACCACAGCCAGGAACGATGAAGAAGGCCTCGAGCTTCTCAGCCTCCTGGGAATGCCATTCCGTCGCAGTGGCAGAAGGGGGGCGTAGAATGGCGAAGAAGAGCCTGATCGCCAAACAGAAGAGACCCGCGAAGTTCCAGGTCAGGAACTACAACAGGTGCACTCTCTGCGGAAGGCCCAGGGGCTTTCTGCGAATGTTCGGAATATGTCGGATCTGCTTCAGGGATATGGCCAACAGGGGTCTTATTCCTGGAATCCGCAAGGCTAGCTGGTAGGAAGGGGTAAAACATGTCAATGACCGACCCGATAGCCGACATGCTGACCCGGATCAGGAACGCTTCCTCGGCGGGCCACAAGATGGTTGATATTCCTGCGTCGAAAATGAAGGCCAGCATCGCCAGGGTCCTCTACAACCATGGCTTCATTCTCGGCTTCCGAAGAATCGAAGACGGGAAACAGGGAGTGCTCAGGGTGTACCTGGCATACAGGAACGGAACACCCCTGATTGTGGGAATAAAAAGAATCTCCAAGCCCGGGTGCAGAGTGTACGCCGGTGTTGATACCCTTCCCAGAGTCATGGGAGGCAGAGGGCTGGCGGTACTCACCACGCCCCGGGGGATCATCACCGATTTTGAGGCCAGGAAACATAACGTGGGCGGCGAAGTGCTGCTCCACGTCTGGTAAGCGGGGGTAGGGAATGTCAAGAATCGGAAAGCTTCCCATCCCCCTCCATGGCGCAAAGGTGACCCTCTCCGGTAATACCGTGACTGCGGTCGGCGCCCGGGGGGAGGACACGTTCGTCCTCCCGGATGGGATAACAATTGAGGTCACCGGCGAGATGGTGAACATCAACCGCCGGGATGACAGTCCGGATCAGCGCCGGCTTCACGGAGTGACCCGCGCCCAGCTCAACAACCGCATTCTCGGTGTGACGAGAGGTCACACACTGGAGCTGGTTGTTCAGGGCAAGGGTTACCAGGCTGAACTTGTGGGGAAGTCCGTCGAAATGCAGATCGGTTTCTCCCACAAAGTCGTGGCAACGATCCCCGAGGGGCTGAAAGTCGAGCTCAAGCTTGGCCAGAACACGTTCGGCCTGGTCATCTCCGGGAACGACAAACAGCTCGTTGGGAACTTCGCTTCTACACTCTACAAGATCAGGCCGGTTGAACCCTACAACCTCATCGGGTTCCGGTACAGCGACCAGCAGATCAAGCGCAAAGCCGCCAAGTCTGCAACAAGTTAGAAGAACGGAGGCAATCATGTCCAAACCTGACAGAATTCAGCGCCTCCTTCGCCGGCACAGGAGCATCAGGAAGAAGATCTCAGGAACAGCGGAGCGACCCAGGCTTTTCGTCCGGCGAACCAACCGGCACATGCTTGCGAGTCTCATCGATGACCAGGCCGGCAGGACGCTTCTCTCCATCACCACCGACTCCAGGGAGATTGCGGAAGCCGCATCCGGGAGCAAAAGCGACAGGGCTGCGTTCCTCGGAGCAAAACTGGCGGAAAAGGCCAGGGCAATAGGCGTTGAAAAAGTGGTCTTCGACCGGGGCGGTCATCCCTTCCACGGTAGGGTGAAGGCTCTGGCTGAAAAAGCCCGCGAAGGCGGACTGGTTTTCTAGGGGGCTTTCAATGGCTGAAGAAAAACAGGGCGGCAGGTCTCCCCGGGGTGCAGGCACTCCCGGTGGCGGTCCAGGCGCCAGAGGAAACAGGAATCCCAGGGATCGCAAGGAAGCCAAGGGCAGACAGCGCAAGCCCGAAGTGGTCGAGGACGACGGCCTGGTGGACAGGCTTATAGCGGTCAACCGCTGCGCCAAGGTCACCAAGGGCGGCAGAACCTTCGGCTTCAACGCAATCGTTGCCGTGGGAGACCAGAACGGCAAGGTAGGCGTTGGCCTCGGTAAGGCAACCGAGCTTCCCGAATCCATCAGGAAGGCAACCGAAGCCGCCAAGAAGAGCATGATCGAGATTCCCATGATGGACAACCGCACACTGCCCCACGACATCGTGGGCAGGTACGGCGCTGGGCAGGTTCTGCTTCGTCCCGCCAGCCCCGGAACGGGTGTTATCGCCGGCAGCGCCGTGCGTGCCATAATGGAGTGCGCCGGAGTCAAAGACGTTCTCACCAAGGCCCAGGGCACAAGCAACCCTCACAATGTGGTCAAGGCCACCATGAGCGGCCTGAACGATCTCATCACGATCACCAGGGTGAGCTCCATCCGGTCCAAGATCATCGCCGGAAGGACGGAGAGCAATGGCTGAGGCAAAACTCAGGATCACCAAGGTGAAGAGCTGCATCGGAAGGCAGGAAGTGCAGAAACGCACACTTGCCGCCCTGGGGCTCAGAAGGATCAACCAGGTGGTTGAGCAGCCGGATAACCCCCAGACCAGGGGTATGGTTTTCAGGGTTCGCCACCTTGTCAAAGTGGAAGAGGTGAAGGCATGAGAAGGCTGCAACACCTCCGTCCCGCCGATGGCGCAACGAAAGAGCGTCATCGAAGGGGATGCGGCCGGGGAACCGGCAACGGCGGAACCGCCGGTAAGGGCCACAAGGGCCAGAAGGCGAGGGGAAAGATCCACCCCTGGTTCGAGGGCGGACAGCTTCCCATCCACCGCAGGATGACACACAAGGGGTTCAGCAATTTCAGGTTCGCCATCGACTACCAGGTCGTGAACGTGGGGATGCTGAACAGGTTCGAGAACTCCACGGTGATCACCCCGGACATTCTCAAGTGCGCGGGCCTCATCTCTTCCCGGAACAAGCCGGTGAAGATCCTCGGCGACGGCGCGCTTGAGAAGGAACTCACGGTCTGCGCCCACGCGTTCACGCAGAGCGCTCTCGAGACCATCAAGTCCGCCGGGGGGACCGCAGAGGTGATCGGCTGATGCGCGGTTTCGAAAGCATCATGAAGATACAGGAGCTGAGGAAGAAGATCATTTACACCTTCCTGCTCCTGGCGGTTTACCGCATCGGCGGGCACATCCCGGTTCCCGGGATCGATGGCGCAGCCCTTCAGGAGGCATTCAATGCCGCCGGTGGCATGATGGGCATGTACGATCTGTTCGTGGGCGGTGCCCTCAGCAGGGCCAGCATCTTCGCGCTGGGGATCATGCCCTACATCTCGGCCTCGATCATCATCCAGCTCCTTACCTCGGTGGTACCCTACTTCGAGAAGCTGAAGAAGGAGGGCGAAGCCGGCAGACAGAAGATGACCGAGATCACCCGCTATGGCACGGTGCTGCTGGGGTTGATCCAGGGCCTCGGCATCTCCCAGTTCATAGTGGGCATGAATCAGCAGGTTCCGGGGGTCGTACCTAACCCCGGCCTGGGTTTTACCCTGCAGACGGTCCTCACCCTGATCACCGGCACCATCTTCGTGATGTGGCTTGGTGAGCGCATCAGCGAGCGCGGCGTAGGTAACGGCATAAGCCTCATTATCTTCGCCGGCATCGTCGGGGATCTTCCGCAGGGCGTGATCTCGATGTACCGGGATGTCTTCGTGCTTCAGCAGACCAGCTTCATAAGCATGGTGTTCCTCCTCGTGTTCATGTTCGCCACTGTGGCTTTTGTCGTTCTGATGACCGAAGCCCAGCGGAAGATCCCCGTCACCTACGCCAAGCAGGTGAGGGGGCGGAAGGTCTACGGTGGCCAGAGCACGTTCATCCCCATACGGCTCAACACCGCGGGGGTGATCCCCGTGATCTTCGCACAGTCCTTCATGATGTTCCCGTCGTCCATCGCGATGTTCTTTCCGAACTCGGGAATAGATGAGTGGGTGAACAGCTGGCTCGCACCCGGGGGCGCCCTTTACAACGTCATCTATGCCGTTCTCATCATCGTATTCGCCTACGTTTACACCGCCATAACCTTCAACCCCCAGGACCTCTCCGACAACATGAAGAAGTACGGCGGTTTCATACCGGGCAGAAAACCGGGCAAGTCCACGGCGAAGTACATCGAGAGGGTCCTTGTCAGAGTGACACTTCCGGGAGCCATCTTCCTGGCCCTGATCGCAGTGCTTCCCATGATACTCATCAGGCAGATGGGTGTGAACTTCATGTTCGGCGGCACCAGTCTTCTGATCGTGGTCGGGGTTGCCCTCGAAACCCTCAGGCAAATCGAGACCCACCTTCTCATGAGGCATTACGATGGTTTCCTCAGCAAGGGAAGGATTCGCGGCCGCCGATGATCGTAACCTTCTTCGGTTCACCCGGCTCCGGAAAGGGCACACAGGCTGAGCTTGCCGCAGAGGCTCTGGGACTCACCCATGTGTCTACCGGCAAGCACTTCCGCAGGGAGATCCAGCGGAACAGCGCCTTTGGAAGCGAGATCCGGGAAGTTATCGAAGCGGGGAAACTGGTGACCGACGAGATAGTGAATGAGCTTGTTTTCAAACTGATCGATGAGCTTCCGGGGGTACTCCTCGACGGGTTCCCCCGGAATGTTTTCCAGGCCGGCAGCCTGGACGACTTTCTGCTTCAGAAGAACCGTAAGCTCGATGGGGCTGTTTTTCTGGATGTCCCCGAGGCCGAGGCGGTGGGCAGGCTTGCCGGAAGACGGCATTGCACTTCGTGCGGCGCTCATGCGTCCTTCTCCTCCGAGGTCTGCAACTCCTGCCGAGCACCGCTGATCCGCCGCACCGACGACGACCCCGGCGTGATCCACAGGCGTTTCGAGGAGTACCGTCAGCAGACAACCCCACTCGAAGCGTTCTACACCGGAAGGCTTGTGAGGGTTGACGGCATCGGGACCGTGGAGCAGGTACACTCCCGGGTCCTGAAGGCGATGGAACCATGGCTTTGATAACTTCCAGAAGCGACGTCGCCGCAATGCGGGAAGCATGCAGGGTAGTGAGGAAAGTTCTGACCGAAGTCGGGGCTTTCATCGAGCCGGGGGTCACGACTGCCGACATCGACGCTCTCGGCAGAAGGATCATCGCAGCGGAGGGTGCCGTTCCCTCCTTCCTGGGTTACAACGGCTATCCTGCGGGGGTCTGTGTATCCGTGAACAACGAGGTGGTCCACGGCATTCCATCCACAGACCGAACCATCAGGGAAGGCGACCTTGTCAGTGTGGATGTGGGGGCTTTCAAAGGGGGCTTCCACGGCGACGCCGCCGAGACCTTTCCGGTGGGCAGGGTGATCCCCCTTGCCTCAAAGCTGCTCGAGGTAACCCTAAGGGCAAGGGATCTGGGAATTGCCGCCGCCGTGAACGGGGGCCATGTGGGCGACATCGGAGCCGCAGTGCAACAGGAAGTTGAGAAAAACGGCTTCAGCGTTGTGAGGCAGCTTGTTGGTCACGGCATTGGCAGGCGGCTTCACGAGAAGCCACAGGTGCCCAACTATGGGTCGATTGGGCAGGGAATGCGGTTGTCCGACGGGCTGCTGCTGGCCATAGAACCCATGGTCAACTCCGGAGACGCCTTGGTGAAAACACTTTCCGACGGCTGGACCGTCATCACAGCGGACGGGTCGCTTTCCGCTCACGCGGAGCATACTGTGATGATTCGCGGGCGTGAACCGGAAATATTGACGGCGTAGACATTTATGCGAATAATTGGGGTTCTCTTACTACCGGAAGGGAGTGAAGGCACTTGGCGAAAGAACAGGGCGTAGTGGTTGACGGGACCGTTCTCGAGACACTTCCCAACAACATGTGTCGCGTTCAGCTGGACAAGCCCGAGGGTCATGTGGTCCTTTGCCATGTTTCCGGCAAGATGAGAATGCACTACATAAGAATACTGGTGGGTGACAGGGTCACGGTCGAGATCTCCCCCTACGATCTCTCCCGGGGCAGGATCACCTACAGGTACAAGTGAGGTTGAAAAATGAAGGTACGCAGTTCAGTGAAGAAAATCTGCGAATACTGCCGAATTGTTCGACGCAACGGGAAGGTGCTGGTCATCTGCCCACGGAATCCGCGACACAAACAACGGCAGGGATAGCCGCATAAAACGGCGACGGAGGTGTAAGATTGGCGAGAATCGCAGGAGTTGACCTGCCCAGGAACAAGCATGTGCTCTACGCTCTTCCGTACATCCACGGCATTGGGCTCACTAGTTCCAGGTTCATTCTGGACAAGGTCGGGATTCCCATGGACAGGAACACCGACGCCCTTTCAGAAAGCGATGTGGCTGCTCTTCGTAAAGTCATCGAAGAGGAGTTCAAGGTAGAGGGCGCCCTCAGGGCCGAGGTCAGCATGAACCGCAAAAGGCTGATGGATATCGGCTGCTACCGGGGGCTCAGACATCGCAGGGGTCTTCCAGTCCGGGGACAGAGAACCCACACCAACGCCCGCACCCGCAAGGGTCCCAAGCAGGGCCACACCAGGAAGCGGTAGGGAGGTAGACCTTGCCCAAAGCTAAGGGAAAGCGAACAGTCAAAAAAATCACCAGGGTGTCGGATATTAATGGTGTTGCACACATTAAATCTTCGTTCAACAATACCCTGGTTTCCATTTCCGACCGGCAGGGAAATGTGATCACATGGGCCAGCGGTGGAACCACCGGGGTCAAGGGAACAAGAAAGAGCACGGCCTACGCCGCGAGCCAGGCAGCCGTTCAGGCTGCCGAAAGAGCCATAGAGGCGGGCCTGAAGAAGGTCGAGATATGGGTGATGGGTCCCGGATCAGGAAGGGAAGCCGCGGTCAGGGCCCTTCAGTCTACTGATCTTGAAGTGATGGCCATCAAAGACATCACCCGGCTGCCTCACAACGGCTGCAGACCTACAAAGAGACGCAGGGGCAAGTCGTAGGAGGGATTCTCAAGCCTTCAGGGGGAGATGAATGGAATTCATGAAGCTTTACCTGCCGGACCGTATTCAGTGGGAACAGGAAACACTCACAGAAACCACTGGCAGGCTTGTTATAACACCTCTGGAAAGAGGTTTCGGCCGCACCCTGGGCAACGCGATGAGAAGGGTCATGCTCTCCTCGCTTGCGGGTGCTGCTCCGGTGTCTGTGACCATCAAGGGCGCAAGCCATGAATTCAGCGCCCTTCCGGGAGTAAGGCAGGACGCGTCTGACATCGTTCTGAACGTTAAATCCCTGAGCATCCGCCATGATGGCGAAGAGCCGTGCACCCTCACCCTCAAGGCTGACAAGCCGGGTGTGTACACGGCGGCTTCCCTCTCGGGCGACCCCATGCTGAGGGTGACCAATCCCGAACAGGAGATCGCGGAGATCACCGGCAAGGGCGTGCTTGACCTAACGATCCTTGTTGAAAAGGGCAAAGGCTTCGTTACTGTTGACGAGTGGTTCAACACCGGCAGGGGCCAGGATATCGGCACCATGCTGGTGGACTCGTGGTTCTGCCCTGTGAAGACGGTCAACTACACCGTCGAAAGCGCACGTGTCGGCGACAGAACAGACTACGACTGCCTCTACATCGACATCACCACCGACGGAAGCCTCACACCCCAGGAAGCGGTTGAAAAAACCTGCGCCATCCTTGTTCAGCACTTCAAAATGGTCATTGAGGGCACCGGGGCCGAAGCACCAGAGGAAACCAGTGTTGAAAAGGCCGCTCCGGCGAAGAAGGCCGAGAGCAAGCCCAAAAGCGGCAAGTGGGATTCGGTTCCCATCGATGACGAAGACTTCCAGATGGACAGGAAGTACGTGAACATACTGAAGACCGCGGGAGTTGAGACCGTGGGCGGGCTCACCGCCATGACAGCCGACCAGTTGAAGGCATTCAACGGCGTGGGCGACAAAACCCTTCAGGTGATAAACGAGAAGCTTGCTCTGAAGGGCCTGAAGCTGAGAACGGAATAGGAAACCCATGCGTCACAGAAAAACGACACCCAAGCTTGGCCGCACCAGGGAAGCCAGGGTACGAATGCTCAGGAACCTGGTCACCTCGCTGATAATCGAGGAAAGAGTGACCACAAGCCTGGCCCGGGCAAAGGTTGCCCGGAGCCTCGCGGAACGGATCATCACAAAGGGCAGGACCGACACCGTACACTCTCGCCGACAGGTCGCGGGTATGGTTTACGGCAGCGTCGCCGTAAAAAAGGTGTTCAACGAACTCGGCCCGAGGTTCACGACCCGTCCCGGTGGCTACACCCGCATACTTCGCCTCGGCCCCAGGGCGGGAGACGCTGCTGAAGCGGTGATACTGGAATTGGTGGACGCTCCCGCAGTGGACAAGAAGTGAAAAGGATCGCCGTTCTTTCCTCGGGGGGCGACGCCCCGGGAATGAACGCCGGAATTCGGGCCACGGTCAGGGCATCCCTGAACCGTGGCCTTTCCGTATACGGCGTTTACCGGGGTTACGAAGGCCTCATCGACAACAACATGCGCCTTCTGGAATCACGTGATGTCTCCAACATCCTTCAGCACGGCGGCACGATCCTTCATTCCGCGAGAAGCGACCGCTTCATGACGCCCGAAGGCCGGGCCGCTGCTGCCGCCAGCCTCTCAAAACGCGGTATCGACGGCCTTGTTGTTCTGGGCGGCGACGGCAGCTTCAGGGGCGCCCACGACCTGAGCACGGAACACGGTGTACGCGTGATTGGGGTGCCGGCCACGATAGACAACGACATCTGGGGCTCGGATTTCACCATAGGCTACGATACGGCGGTCAACACGGCGCTCTCGGCGCTTGACAAGGTGCGCGACACCGCGGCGGCCCACGACAGGCTTTTCATTGTCGAGGTAATGGGAAGACATGCGGGCTTCATAGCGCTCGAGGTGGCGATCGGCGGCGGCGCTGAAGCCGTGTTCATCCCCGAAACGCCCAACGACATACCCGGAATCTGCGACAAGGTCAGGGAAAGGGTAGCCCGTGGCCGGACATCCAACATCCTTGTTGTCGCCGAGGGTGACGAGGAGGGGAACGCCTACGCCATTGCGAAGAAGATCGAGGATCTCTCCGGTCTGAAAAGCCGGGTCACTGTCCTGGGCCATGTTCAGAGGGGGGGAAGCCCCACCACCAGTGACAGGGTCCTTGCGACCAAACTGGGATGGGCGGCAGTTGATGCCCTTCTGGAAGGCAGCGCGCCTTGTATGGTGGGTGTTGAGAACGGAAGCATCTCGCACCATTTTCTTCCCGATACCTGGCGAAACAAAAAACAGCTCGACCCTCTCCTGCTTCAGATCATCCAGGACATGTAGCCTTGCTCGGCGTGCTCTGCTACCTGAAGCGCGAAGGCCAAACCCTGATGATCAGCCGTGACCGCAACCCCGCCGACGTTCATCGGGGAAAATGGAACACCCTTGGCGGCAAGATGGAGCCCGGTGAAACCCCCGAAGAGTGCGCCGCAAGGGAAGTCAGGGAGGAAAGTGGCCTTGTGGTGGAAAACCCCAGGCTGCGGGGCGTCATAACCTTCCCAGAGTTTTCCGACGAGCAGGACTGGTTCGTCTTCGTCTTCACCTGCACGGAATTCACCGGAGATCTTCTAAAAAACTGCCCCGAAGGCACGATCCACTGGGTGAACGACTCGGACCTGTCCTCACTGCCCCTCTGGGAGGGTGACCACATCTTCATGAAGTGGCTGGACTCAGAGAGGTTCTGGAGCGCCCGGTTCGAGTACGACACGCGGGGGCTCAAAAGCCACTCGGTTGTGTTTCACGGGTAAGCCCCGTCCGTCCGCAGGGCAATAAGAAGCTACTTTCGCCCCTTGCCTTCCCCGATGAACCTGTAGATCACACCGCCCGCGGTGATTCCGCCCAGCACCTGGAAAACGATCAGGGGAACAGCTCTTTCGCCTTGAAACGCCCCCCGGCCCAGAGGCCCGGCGACACCGCCGGGTTGAGATGGCAAGCTGAGATGTGACCGTGGCAAACTCGCACCCTCCATACAGCTCCCCAGTCTACAATCCCCGTATCAGCATGTCGAGTGCCCTGGCTATCCCGACCACCTTCCCGCAGTCAACTATTCCAGGGTTGTCTTTCCCGGTGTGGGTCACGTCCTGAGTATCCATGTTCGTGATCAGCCACATCGACGAGACCGCCAGCGCCGGGCAGCCCATCTGAACGAAGATGCTGTGGTCGCCCTGTGGCCACTGGGGACCCTCCACGATTTCTGGAAAGAGCTCCAGAACACGGTTCGCCTCGTCCATGACAGGCTTCGGCAGACCGAAGAAGGAAAAAGAGCTGTTTCCATCCCGGTAACCTGCACCGTCGATGTTGATGTTCAGAAGAATGTCTCCGAACCTGTCCCGGTTCATCCCGATGTACTGCATCTGCCCGGGAACAGCGTAGTAGTCCTCGCCGTTCAGGGCTGCCAGTTCGATAAGCCGGTCTCCCTGATAGTCCGCCAGCAGCTCCGCCAGAAGGAGCATCACCGCCACTCCCGTGGCGTTGTCGATGGCGCCGGGAGTTCCAGTTTTCGCGTCGATATGGGCGGTTACGACCACCCTTTTCCCCCGGGCGTTCCCCCTGCAGGCAATGACGTTGAAAGCCTTTTCGGGTATCCGGACCGACTGGGATTCGAGGTGGGCGATCCCGCCGGTGAAAGGCAGCAATCTTGCGCCTTCCTCCTCGGTCATGTACACCGACGGGATGTTGAAATCACCGTCTTCGATGAGAGGGAAGGGGTAAACCCCGCCCGCAAGCGCTGAGTTTCTGCCTGTGGCGCACAGAATTGCTGCGGGTTGTTTCTCTTCGAGGATTTCTATCAAGGCCCTGTGGTGTTCGGGATTGTAGAAGACGAAGTTCTTGGGCATGATCTGCTCACGCGCCAGCCCGCCATGGAGGAGCAGCACTTTGCCGTATGCGTCTGTTGCCCGCAGCTCCTCCAGGGAAGAAGCGCAAATCAGGGGCGCTTCGACAAGGCAGCCAGGGCTGTACGGGCTGGCTTTGACCGCGAACGCTTTGCCCGACACCGAAAGCGCAGCATTCCCGCCGTTCCAACCCATCACATCCATTTCGTGTGATTCAGTATGCCAGCCGGAGCGTCGGGCTTCAGCCTCGAAGAAAGATGTGGCCTTCCTGTTGCCCGGGCTCCCCACGCAACGTTCCGGGATGACTGAACAAAGCTGTTCCATTATACGGGAACAGCGTTCTTCGCAGTGTTCCATTCTCACCTCTGTGGTCTATGCAAAAGCTGTCATACAGTCAGGTATGTTCAGTGTGCCAATGATACGCCCTCTCTTCAGTTCGCGTCCTCTGGAGTTCCTGTTCACCGAATCCGGGGTTCCGACACTGATAACCCCTCCTGGTTCACGGAGACGTAGATGATCTGGGAAACAAGCTCGTTTTCTTCGCTGTAGAAGGTCCTGTCAAAACGGAAATGCACAGTGTAACCACCCAGCTCTTCGTAACCCTGCTCGTGCGTCGTCCGCATGGAGGAGAGAGGGAAGCCGAAAAGCTCTGATAGCTCGTTGTCGTTCAGGACATGTGTTTTACCGAAGGCATTGATCGTGAAAGAGCTCCACACGCCGGATTCCACGGCAGCAATGGCTGATATCTCACCGGCTTCAGAGGTTCCCGAGACCTGCACTGAAGCCGATGTCCAGTCCAGGAATTCCTCCTCGGAAGCGAAGGTCGCGCTGGCCAGGAGCAACAGTGTTACGGCAATCCTTTTCATGTTCCCCTTTCCGGAATGGACGGCTCAGACCCGTCCTTGCAGAGATCGGCGGCTCCACTTCCCCTGCTTGCGGAAACCCCTGTCGGCTCTCATGTTTCTCACCGGGTCATCAACTCCAAGGTGGAATATGGCAACGATTGAAGCAACGATGGAAGCGCTTGGTTAGAGTATTGCTCAACAACAAGATACCTCAGTAAACTAAGTTATCTAAGTCCGTCCCCTAAGGAGGGTTTTATGGGAATGATGAAGGAGTTCAAGGCGTTTGCCATGCGGGGGAACGTGATGGACGTGGCGGTGGGCATAATCATCGGTGCGGCGTTCGGCAAGATAATCTCGTCGCTGGTGGCCGATCTGATAATGCCTACGATTGGTCTGCTCATCGGAGGGGTGAATTTCACAGACCTTTCGATAGTCCTCAGGGAGGCGGCGGGCGAGACCGCGGCGGTGACCCTGAACTACGGGGTGTTCCTGCAGACGCTTCTCGACTTCGTAATCGTTGCTTTCGCCATCTTCATGATGGTCAAGGGGATGAACAGCCTTTCCCGCAGGAAGGCCCAGGCAACCACGGCGCCACCCGCGCCTTCTGCGGAAGAGGTTCTGCTGGGGGAGATCAGGGACATTCTGAAGCAGAAGTAATGGCTTTGCCCTTTCAGTCGGGAAGGGCTTGGGCTATCTTTCGGGCATGAATGCTCTCGCCCTTCTGCTGTCTTTTGCGGCATCGATCACGGTCAGGGTGGGTTACGAAGAGAACCCGCCCATGGCCTTCACCAACCCCTCCGGCGAGCCTGACGGTTTCTATGTCGAGCTGGTGAACCACATCGCCCAGTCCGAGCAATGGGAGCTGGAGTTCTTGCCGGGGGAGTGGTCCGAGCTGCTTGAATGGCTGGAAAGCGGCGAGATCGACCTCCTGCTCTCCATTGCCATGACGCCTGCCCGGAGGGAGCATTTTCTCTTCTCCGAGAACAGCGTCTATTCCGGGTGGTCCACCGTGGCTGTTCAGCGTTCGGGAAGGTTCGGCTCAATGGCCGAACTCGAGGGCGCGACGATAGCCATGATCCACGAAGACATCCACTCCATGACATTTCTTGAACTCGTGGAAAGGCTTGGCGTAACAGTGACGCCGGTCTGGGTGTCGAATTTTCGCGGGGCGATGCAGGCCGTAGCCGACGGCACGGCCGACGGCGCGGCGGTTCCGTGGCACGCTGTAGCCTTCTTCGGACCCGGACTGGGCCTTGAGGGGTCGCCTGTGGTGTGGAATCCCGTTCAGAGCAGGATAGCGGGCAATACCCGGACGGCGGTGCCCCTCATCTCAGCCATCGACTGGCATCTTGCGGCCCTGAAGGCCGATGACGAGTCTGTCTACTACGCCCTCCGGAGCAAGTGGATATTCCCCGAAACAGGTTCCCATCACAGGGTTTTGCTTGTTGTGCTGGGAGTGCTTGCCCTGTCGGGCGTTGTCTTTGTTTTCGTCAGCAACGTGAGGTTGAGCCGGGAGGTCATGAAGAAGAACCGTGCCCTCAGGGTGAACTCCACGCTCGCCACAGTGGCCGGCGCGGTAAACGATGCGGACTCACTCGACGAACTGTGCGGCAAACTCGTGGGGGCTCTGGCCGATGTCATGGAAACCTCGAACCTTTTCGTTGCGGTGTATGTTCCGGAAAGGGACGTGTTCCGAATTCCCAAAATACTGGACAGGTTCGACGATTACACCGAGATCGATAATCCCGGGTCCCTGACCCACAACGTGTACCACTCCAACATCGCCGTAAGGTGGAACCGTGACGAGATAAGCGCCTACTACCGCCGGACCGGCGGGGTGCATCTGGGAACGCCTGCCGAGCAATGGCTTGGCGTTCCCCTAAGGGCCGGAAAGGAACCGGTCGGCGTAGTTGCCGTTCAAAGCTACGATAGAGCGGACCAGTTCACACAGGCGGACCAGGAACTTCTGGAGAGCGTGGGCGCCCAGCTCGGCAACGCCATACTCCGCATGCGGGCCATCGAGGAACTCACCGCCTCAAGGGGGCGGCTGTCCAGGTTGATGGCCGCTGACCCATCCGCAATACTGCTCCTCGACGAAAAAGGTGTTGTGCAGGACTGCAACCCGCAGGCACGAAGCATCCTGGGTTGCGGCTGCAATGAGCTCATGGGCCTTGACTTCTACGGTTTCCTGCGCCAGGGTGCAGAGCGGTTGCGGTGTTTCCTTGACCCTGAATCTCCGGATGAGGAGTTCCGGTTCACGGGGCAGGTGTCAAAACCCGATGGATCGGGTTTTCCCTTCGAGGCCAGGGGTTCAGTCTTCGAGGAATCCGGCAGAAGGCTTTACTTCGTGGGGATCCAGGACGCCACGCGGAAGCTCGCCCTCGAGGCCGAAGCAGCACGGAACGAGAGGCTTGAATCGGTCGGCGTTCTGGCGGGAGGCATCGCGCACGACTTCAACAACATCCTCACGGGCATACTGGCAAACCTCAGCCTTCTGAAACGCGAGAAACCCGAGTCAAAGAAGTTCAGGACCTTCGCAGAGGATGCGGAGAAGGCCGCCCTGAGTGCGAAGCACCTGACCAACCAGCTCCTCACGTTCGCACAGGGGGGTGCTCCGGTGAAAAGGGCGGTTCATACGGCCGAGCTTCTTGAACAGGCCACGAGGTTCCTTCTTCGGGGGTCGGGAGTGTCGTTCTCAATCGAGTCGGACCGCGACCTCTGGAATCTCGAGGCCGACCCCGGGCAGTTCTCGCAGGTGGTGAGCAACCTGGTCCTGAACGCGAAGCAGGCCATGAACGATTCCGGGAGCCTCAGCATATCCGCCCGCAACGCCGCGCTGAAGGCCACGGACGAGGAGGGTTTGCCCTCGGGCAGGTACGTGAGGATCCTCTTCCAGGATTCAGGGCCGGGGATTCACAGAAGTATCACCGACAGGGTGTTCGATCCCTATTTTACCACACGGGAGAAGGGGCACGGGCTGGGCCTCACGACCAGCCACTCCATAGTCGTGAGACATGGGGGGCGGATCAGGATACTGCCTTCCGACAAAGGGGCGCTCTTCGAAGTGCTGATGCCCGCGGCCCTTGCCGGGACGACTTGTCCGGCCCTGATCACCGGGCTCCCCACTGAACACACGGAGAGGATCCTTGTCCTCGATGACGAGGAGATGGTGCGGACAGCGGCAAGCAACCTTCTGGGCGCCCTGGGATGCACGGTTGACGAGGCCTCGGACGGGGCCACGGCCATCTCCATGTACCGAAGCGCCCTGGATGCCGGCCGCAGGTACGATGCCGTTATCATGGACCTCACCATTCCCGGGGGGATGGGCGGTGAACAGGCCGTTCGCGAGGTGCTGGCCTTAGACCCCGATGCCAGGGTGATAGTGTCCAGTGGTTACGCGGGCAACAGCATAATGGCCAGCTACCGCGATTTCGGGTTCAGCGGAGTGTTGAGCAAGCCCTACACGCTCTCGGAACTGTCCGACGTGATCCGAAGGGTCGTCCAGGACTGACACAAGCGCGGCGCCTGGCCAAGTTCCTGCAGTTCAGCCAGAAAACATTGAAATGGAACACTATGCCCGTTTTGGGTGTATATTGCCCAGTGAAATACAGGGAGGTCTTCATGACTAAAACACAGGTTCGCTCAAGCAGCGCTCCGGCACCCGTGGGTCCCTACAGCCAGGCCGTTCTCACTGAAGGGCTTGTTTTCGCAAGCGGTCAGCTCGGCATCGACCCCTCGACGGGCGTCATGCCCCCAACGGTCGAGGAACAGGCTGAACTGGCCCTTGATAATCTGAAGGCCGTTCTCGAAGCGGGCGGGTCATCCCTCGACCGGGTTGTCAAAACGACCGTCCTGCTTGCGGACATGAAGGATTTTGCCAGGGTCAACGGTATTTATGCGCGCTACTTCACCGAGCCTTTCCCCGCCAGGGCCGCCTACCAGGTCGCCGGGCTTCCCCTGGGGGGGCTTGTGGAGATAGAGGCAGTAGCCCTTTCCGGAAGGGACTGATATGCTGGGTCTGGTCTGGTCAACGGTGACAGCCGCCGACGGGTTCACCAAGTTCATCCTTCTTCTGATACTCGTGCTGTCGATTGGCGCCTGGTCGGTTGCCATCTCCAAGCTTAAGGAGCTTTCGCGGATAAGCGGGGCTTCGCGCATGTTCATGGAAGCACTTCGCACAACGGGGCGTCCCCCCGGCGGGGATTTTCTGAAAAACAGTTCCGAGATGGGCCCCCTTGCCAGGATGTACGCCGAAGCCGGACGGTTCCTGCGCCGCAGGAGCGACCTCGGCATCACAGGTCCCCTGACGGGCGAAGAGGTTGCGATCCTTCACGGATCTCTCGAAAGGGAGGCCAGCGAAGACCTGGCCCAGCGAAGCAGGAACATAGGCTTTCTTGCCACTGTCACCAGCGTCAGCCCCCTGCTCGGGCTTCTGGGAACCGTGTGGGGCGTGCTGGCCAGTTTCATCGGCATGCGGGAGATGGGCTCGGCTGACATAAGCGCGGTGGGCTCAGGCATCGCGGCCGCCCTTACCACAACCGTTGCGGGGCTTCTTGCCGCCATTCCCGCCAATGTGTTCCACAACTACTCCGTCGGGAAGGTCGACGACCTGGCGGGAGAGATCGACCGTTTCCTCTCCGAGCTTGTAGACGTGTGCAGAAGGGGCAGCATAACATGATCCGTCCCAGGTACCGGCAGTTATCGAGCATCAACGTCACGAATCTCGTGGACGTCACGTTCGTCCTGCTGGTGATCTTCATGCTTAGCGCTCCGGTGATCCACCGCAGCGCCGATGTCAGGCCCCCCTCCACTGATCAGGGGCGCATCCTGAACCGGCTTGACCCAGGAACATCCCTTCTGGTGGAGATCGATGCACTTGGTAACATTACCGTTGCCGGTGAGCCGGTGGCCCCGGCTGACCTCTCCGGCCTCGCGGCGGCAGCCCTTGCGGGCGGGCGCACCGAAGCCTTTGTGAGGGCCGACGGCGAGGCCCGGTACACGGTTCTTGCCCTGGCGCTGACAGAGCTGCGCAGGGGCGGGTACGTAAACGTCGGCCTTGTACAGGAGTCCGTGAGTGAACAGCACTGAAGCTTTCCGCAGACCCATCAGCCGGTCTCCGGTCGTCGACCGGTCGGCCATGGTCATGTCGTTCGGGGTCCACACGGGAGTTCTTGTACTGATAATTCTTGCAGGGCTGCTAATGAACTCCGGCCCGACACCGGTCATCATGGGCGGCGGTTCAATGGTTTCCGTGGAGATGGTGGTCTTCGATCCCTTGTCGGACTCCGGGAGCCCTCAGCATGTTTCGACCGAGATCGAACAGGTTCAGGTGGAAGAAACAGTACAGATTCCAGAACTGATACAGGAACTGATGGAATCCAGAGTGGTTGAACCTGCCGAGGTCGAACCTGTTGAAATCGAGCCCGTCGAAATTCAGCCCGCTGAAATTCAGCCCGCCGAGGTGCAGCCCGCCGAGGTGCAGCCCGCCGAGGTGCAGCCCGCTGAAGTGCAGCCCGCTGAAGTGCAGCCCGCAGGTCAGTTCGTCACCGTCGGTTCTTCCGGAGAGGCCGGCGCCGGAGCGCCCGGACCCGCAAGCTACGAGGGAAGGGTGTTCGCCGCGATCAGAAGGAACTTCGTCACATCAACCGATCCTCCCAATACCTACCGCATCCACTTCACGGTCAACACAGACGGGACTTACAGGTACGAGGTCGTCAGGCAGAGCGGAAGCTCCGCCTTCGACAGGGCTGTCGAGCACGCCCTCGAAACGGCCAACATACCTCCGATGCCTCCGGGTCGAACAAATCCGGTCAGATTGAGTATAGAGTTTCTGGGTCCCGAGTAGTTCAGGGGCGTGAGGGGAGAAACCTTTGAAATTGCTTGTCCTTATCCTTGCGATACCGGTCTGCCTTCAGGCCGCCGAATTCCTTCCCATGACACCCATAGGCGCCCAGTGCCTTCCCGTGAGCGTTCGCGTTGAGGGAGGGGGCGAGGGGGCGGTAACAGTCCGCGATCAGCTCGTGTTCGACATCGATTTTTCGGGGCTTCTCATAACCGTTCCCGAGAACGAGGCTTTCGTGAAGCTTTCAGCCCGGGTTTTGGGAAGCGAGGGGAGCTGGATCATCTCAGCCAGGGCCGAAGCCGAGGGAGAAGGGGTGCTCATCAAAGAGTACCAGGGCTCCTCGCTTCACGACATGGTGCACAGCCTGTCGGATGACCTGGTCTTTGCCCTCACGGGGGAACAGGGGATAGCGTCCACCAGAATTGCCTACATAGTCCGGGGGGGCGAGGAGTGGAGGCTTGTCGTAAAAACCCTCGATCCCAGGCCATCGTCCACGATAATGCGGGACGGTCAGGTGCTGACCACTCCCGCGTGGAGCCCACTGGGCGACCGCATCGCCTTCACTTCCTACAGGGCGGGAACAGGCGACATCTACACGTATTCCTTCACCTCGGGTTCCGCATCACGGATCATCTCGGGAGGGGTGAACACGGCTCCGGCCTGGAGCCCGACCGGAAGCCAGCTCGCATTCACCCGTTCCGAGAACGGAAGCTCCGACCTCTGGCTTTACAGCGTTTCGGGCGGCAGTCTCACACCCCTCACGGCACGGAACAGCATCGAGACATCGGCCAGCTTCTCCCCCAACGGGCTTCAACTGATCTTCACCAGCGACCGGGTTGGTTATCCCCAGCTCTACTGGATGAGCGCCTCGGGCGGGAGCGCGGAGAGGGCCGGGTTCTCCCACGGATACTGCGACAGCCCCTCATGGTCGCCCCGGGGTGACAGGATAGCCTACTGTGCAAGGGCGGGAAGCGGTTTTCACATCTTCGTGATGAACTCGGACGGAACCGAGATAAGGCAGGTGACCACCCGGGGAACGCTCAACGAAGACCCGGTCTGGTCCCCCACGGGGCGCCACATTGCTTTTTCCAGCGACATGGACGGCGTGCGAAGCATTTACATGATGGAGTTGAACAGTCTGAAGGTTCACAGGCTCTCCACCGGCGGAGAGAGTTACTGCCCGGCGTGGTCGCCGGTGCGCTAGAGAAGGACGGGAAAAATGAAGAAGCTCGTGTTGACGGCTGGGTTGCTTTCGCTTCTGGTCGCCTCTGCCGGCTGCGGCCGCACGACCGTTATCGAGGACGATGTGGTCGTGAGCGACACTCTTGTCACTGGCGTTTGGGAGGAAGACCCCATGGTCGCCCTTAACGCTGCCCTTGCCAGGCATCAGGAAGCCCTTCGCGACGTGTTCTTCGAGTACGACTCGAACGAGTTGAGCAGCGCCGCCCTCGAGGCTTTGATGTTCGACGCCGGCTACATGATGAGCAACTCGGGTTTCAGGGTTCTTCTCGAAGGCCACTGCGACGAGCGCGGTACAGTCGATTACAACCTTGCACTTGGTGAGAGGCGCGCCCAGTCGGTCTACCAGTACCTGGTGAACTACGGCATTCCCGCGTCCAGGCTCTCAACTGTCAGCTTCGGGAAAGAAAGACCCTTCTCCACCGGCTCGGACGAGTACGCATTCTCCCAGAACCGCAGGGTTCACCTGCGGGTGATGCCGGAATAGTGTCGATGAAGCGGGGGGCTCTTCACGCGGTCTTTCTCTTGCCTTTGTTCTGCGGGTGCTGGCTTTCCACGTGGTCCAAGGCGCCGGGAAGGGTCGAGAAACTCGAGGTCTCCCACGAGGAGATGCGGATCGATGTTGATTCCATAGCGGCCGGGGTCGAGAGAAACCAGCATCTCCTAAGGGGGATCCAGGCCCAGGCCGGTATGCGTGATTCCGATGCCACGCAGCAACTCGGTGAGCTGGTGAGCCAGCTCGAGGCCGCTCTGGCGAGGTTCTCGCAGGCCAGGGTGGGGCAGGACGAAGAGGCGGGGGCGGCCGAGCCCATATACGAAGACGCATTCAGGCAGTACCAGCAGGGCGACTACACCAGGGCAGCCCAGGGGTTCAGGCAGGTTTACACCGATTACCCCAGAAGCGTCCTGGCGGACGACGCCCTCTACTTCGCCGCGCTCTGCAACCAGGCCCTGGGCCATCCCCACCGGGCCATCGAGGAACTGGTGGCCGTCTACTTCATGTACCCGTCGGGGGACAGGACCGCATCGGCTTTGGCCAGGGCGGCGGCGATCTACGCCCTTCACACCGCCGAAACCGAGAGGGACAGACTTGAGGCCATAATCCTCCAGGAATACCCCCAGAGTGACGAGGCCAGACTGATCCGGCAGCGCACCGGAAGGTAGCGGGGAACAAACAAATCCGGCATATTTGCCGGTCAGGACATGAGCTGCCCGGGACCACCCGGGCAGCAGAGGTCATTGAACGCAACACCCAAGAGCGGAAATCAAATGTCTTACATTGTCACAACGGATCAGTCCGGCAGAAAAACCGTCAGTTTTCACATGGATGCCGAGGGCGTGGACAGGCTTTTTCGGGAGGTCAGGCGCGAGATACAGAAGGACATCGTCGTTCCCGGTTTCAGGAAGGGCAAGGTCCCTTCGTCGATCCTGAAACAGAAGTTCGGAAACCTGATACTCTCCGAGGTGGCTGAAAAAGCACACCGTGAGATGTCCGACGTTCTATTCGAGGAAAACGACTGGATCCTCTCCGATGCCGAACCCGAGTTCAAGCCGGTCCTTCCCGCGGAAGGCCGTGACTACGACTACGAGGTTACCTACACCCTCTTTGAGACACCGGCGCCCACCGGATACAGGGGCATTTCCATCGCCGTCCCCGGTTTTGACGAGGACGAGGCTCTCGAGGAAGCCCTTTCAGAGATCCGAAACCGGTTCGTCTCGTTCGAACCTGTGGAACGGCCTGCGTCCGACGGAGACCTCGTGGTCATCGAGTACCCCTCGCGCGAGGCGGGGGAACCCCGGCGCGCGGCGGTCGTCATAGGCAGGGAGAACATGGGGCCCGGTTTCGACAATCTTCTTCCCGGCCTCTCCGCAGGAGACAGGTTCTCGGCCCGAATGGACTTCCCCGGCCTCGAAGAGGAGCCCCCGGCCACCGAGTTCGCTGTCGTGGAGGTAAGGGAACCCAAAAACCCTGAATTGAACGATGATTTCGCGAAAACCGCCGGTGGGTTCGAGAGCATGGAACAACTGAAACAGAAACTGCGCGAGAACATCAGTGAGAAGCATCAGGCCGAGCGCCGGTCGTTCGTGGAATCGGTGGCGCTGGACAGCCTGCTCTCGTCCAACGTGTTCGATCCACCCTCGTTCATGGTGGACAACCTTGCCCGCGATTACTCAAAGCGGCTCGAAGACGGCGAATCGACACCGGAAACCGAAAAGACGATAAGGGAGCTGGCCGAACGAAAAGTCAGGGAATTCCTGATACTCAGGCAGATAGCCATCGTGGAGGGCATACCGGTGTCACCGGAGGAGATAGAGAAAGAGGCCGCAGGGGGCTCGGCCTCCTCGGCGCTCGATCGGCTTCGCAACGAGAGGGCCCTTGAGCTCGTACTCTCGGACGCCGTGGAAACCGTCGCGGAACCTCACGCCGAACAAGCGGATAAACAAGTTGAACCCGAGGCTTCCTGGAAGTGGGTCGCGGTTGACGCAAAGCCCGGCAAGGAGGATAAGTGATGTCATCGGTGATTCCCTTCGTCGTGGAGAGGGATGGGAACTACGAACGCTCGTACGACATCTATTCACGGCTGCTGAAAGACCGCATTGTTTTCATCGGTGACGTCATCTCTCCACAGACGGCGGGTCTCGTCGTCGCGCAGCTTCTCTTTCTTGAAGGCCAGGACCCCAAGAAGGACATCAACATGTACATCCACAGCCCGGGGGGTTCGGTCTCCGCGGGTCTTGCCATTTTCGACACCATGAGGTTCATACGGCCCGACATCGCCACGTTCTGCATGGGAAGCGCCGCCAGCATGGCTTCAGTCCTTCTGGCCGCCGGCGCGAAGGGCAAGAGGAACATCCTCCCGCACGCCAGGGTGATGATCCATCAGCCCAGCGGCGGCGTGAGGGGACAGGCAAGCGACATCGAGATCGAGGCCCGTGAGATACTGAAGATCCGTGAGGAGATGAACCTGATCCTGGCGGAATGCACCGGCCAGCCCATCGAGAAGATAGCCCAGGACACCGACAGGAACTTCTGGATGAACGCTGCCGAATCGGTCGGGTACGGGATCGTGGACAACATTCTTGACAAGAGGGTGTGAGTGATGCCGAAGGAGAACCGCTGTTCGTTCTGCAACAGGGCGTCGGGGGAGGTCAACCAGCTCATCCAGGGGCCGGGCGTCTTCATCTGTGACGACTGCGTGAGGTACTGCAGCGAGATAATCACCGAAACGCCGGGAAAGCCCGAAGAGAAGTCGGTCCCCGGCCTTTTCCGCAAGGGGCTTCCGTCACCCCGTGAGATAAAGGACCAGCTGGACCAGTACGTGGTAGGGCAGGAAAAGGCAAAAAAGGTTCTGTCCGTTGCCGTTTACAACCATTACAAGAAGCTTCTGGCCAACCACCAGGGGACAAGCGACGTGGAACTCGAGAAGAGCAACATCCTCCTCCTCGGCCCCACCGGGGTCGGCAAGACCCTTCTCGCACGAACCCTCGCCCGAATACTCGAGGTCCCGTTCGCCATCGCCGACGCTACGACCCTCACCGAGGCCGGCTATGTGGGCGAGGATGTCGAGAACATCCTGCTCAGGCTGCTCCAGGTCACCGACATGAACGTGGAAGAGGCCCAGCACGGGATCATCTACATCGATGAGCTGGACAAGATATCCCGCAAGTCAGAAAACCCTTCCATCACCCGTGACGTGTCCGGCGAGGGCGTTCAGCAGGCCCTTCTGAAGATAGTGGAGGGTACCGTTGCGGGCGTCCCCCCCCAGGGCGGCAGGAAGCACCCGTACCAGGAGAACATCTACATCGACACGTCCGGGATCCTCTTCATCTGCGGAGGGGCCTTTCACGGGCTGGACAAGATCATCGAATCCCGTATCAGCCACGGAGCCATGGGCTTCGGAGCCGACATCAAGGCTGACCGTCAGGAATCATGTTCGCTCGATATCGTGGAAGCCCACGATCTTGTGCGCTACGGCATCATCCCTGAACTGGTCGGCAGGCTTCCCGTGGTGGTGACACTCGAGGACCTCGACGAGGAAGCCCTGGTGAAGGTTCTGACCGAGCCGAAGAATGCCCTCATGAAGCAATACTCGTATCTGTTCAGCCTCGAGGGCCTCGAACTCGAGATCACCCCGGATGCCATGAAAGCCATCGCTTTTGAAGCCAGGAAGGCAAAAAGCGGTGCCAGGGGACTTCGGTCGATCCTCGAAAGGGTCCTTCTTGAACCCATGTACACGATCCCTGACGCGAAGGAAAAGTCGGGAACCCTGGTAGTGGACGAGGCATGCGTCAAGGGCTTGAAGAAACCAAGAATAATTGCCCGAAGGGGACGGAAAGCGGTCTGAATTGCCGGGACTTGCGCTCAGCTTTCTCAGGAGCTGCCCTGGAGGAGTGGGTCTTCCGGACGACGGCAGGCCCGAAGTGGCCTTCACTGGCCGTTCCAACGTGGGGAAGTCGTCGCTCATCAACTGCCTGGCGGGGGGTACCGCGGTGGCCCGTACCAGTTCCTCCCCGGGGTGCACAAGGTTCATCAACATTTACACCAGCAATTTCGGCTACTACGTCGCTGACCTTCCGGGCTACGGCTACGCCAGGGCGCCTGGGGCCGAGAGGTCCCGATGGCTTTCCTGGATGGAGGACTACCTCGGCAAAAGGCGCCCTCTGAGGGGCTCGGTCCTTCTTGTGGACTGCAGGCATCCCGAGATGGAGAGCGACGTTCAAATGGCGGAGTTCCTCAGGGGCTGCGGTAAACCCTACATTGTCGCCCTGACCAAGAGCGACAAACTGGGGGCATCGAAACTGGCGGAATCCAGGAAAAAAGCCGGGGAACTCGGCCCTGTGATCCCCGTTTCATCGGTTCGCGGCTCGGGGATAAGGGAACTGCTTCGCTGGCTCGTGCAGGTAACGGTGGATTAGGGGGAAAAATGCCTGTAAGGATCATTGTGGGGCTTCAGTGGGGAGACGAGGGCAAGGGCAAGATGGTGGATCACCTGGCCCTTGACGCTTCGGCGGTGGCCAGGTTTTCCGGTGGGGCCAACGCGGGGCATACCGTTGAAACCCCTATGGGAAGGTACGCACTGCATATGCTGCCCTCGGGGGTTCTCAGGCAGGGAGTCGCGGGGATGATCGGGTCCGGCTGCGTGGTGGACCCCCTGGCCCTGCTCCGTGAGATCGATGATCTGGAGAAGTCCGGCGTCACGGTTGCGGACAGGCTTCTGGTGAGTGGAAAGGTGCATCTGGTCCATCCCGCGGCAAGGGTGGCCGAAGCCTTCTCCGAAACAGGTGTTGACCGCAGGATCGGCACCACCGGGCGGGGTATCGGACCCACATATGTGGAGAAGTTCCGCCGCAGGGGTATCAGGCTGGAAGACATCTCTCTGCCCGCGCAGTTCTCGGCGAGGTGCCGTGAGAAGGCGGATCAGTGCGCTCAGGAGTTCGGACTCGACGGCGCGGCGCGGGAAGCGCTTCTGAAGGATACCGGGGCATTCATTGAAGCGTCCCTTTCCATGGCGCGGTACGTGGGGGATGTTTCGTACACCATATCCCGCATTCTCGAGGAGAACGGCACCGTGATAGCCGAAGGGGCACAGGGCACGCTGCTCGACCCCGATCACGGCACCTACCCCTATGTCACATGCGGCCAGTGCGTGAGCGGAGCCGCGTGCACAAGCCTCGCGTTCGGCCCCAACCGGGTCGGAGAGGTCGTGGGGATACTCAAAGCCTACTCCACCCGTGTAGGGGAAGGCCCCTTCCCAACTGAACAGCTCAACGAAACCGGCGAGAGAATAAGGAAGGCCGGAAATGAATACGGCACCACCACCGGGCGTCCCAGAAGGTGCGGCTGGGCCGACGGCGTTCTGGCCCGGTACGCCACGCGCCTCAACGGGTGTGACTGGATAACCCTGACCCTCCTCGACGTTCTGTCAGGCTTCGACGAGCTTCATGTCTGTACCAGGTACGAACTCGACCCCGAGCAGGACCTGGCCCTTTTCGAGACCGGCGTCAGGCTCGGTGCCCACATTCCCATCTACGAGACCCTGCCGGGCTGGAAGGAGGATATCCGCGGCGAGACCCGCTGGGAAGCCCTTCCCGAAAACGCCAGACGTTACGTGGAAACCCTGGAGAAGCTCACCGGAGCGCCCATCAGGGCTATTTCAACCGGACCCGACCGTGACCATCTGATCCGGCGGGACACCTGAGGGTGAACCGTTCCCAGTGGCCCGGACTGCTCTTCGACACTCACTGTCACCTTCACTTCGACGACTTCCGTCCCGACCTCGAAGCGGTTGTCGGCAGGGCTTTCGATGCCGGTGTCCGCGGCATTCTGGTCCCGTCGATCGACCTTGCTTCCAGCATCCGTTCAAGCTCCCTGGCACGGGACTTCGGCCTGTGGTCGGCCGCGGGTTTTCACCCGAACCATCTCGAGGGAGCATCCGACCCGGCATTCAAAGAGGTGGCGGGGCTGTCACTTCTTCCGCAGGCCGCCGCCGTTGGTGAAACGGGCCTCGATTTCTACAGGGACAGGTTTCCCCGTGAAGTCCAGACCCACTGGTTCCGGAAACATATAGATCTTTCCGCTGACCTTGCCCTCCCCCTTGTCGTTCACTCCAGGGGAGCTGAAGGGGCGGTTCTGGACTGTCTTCCGCAGGACCCGGGTTTTCCCGTCATCCTGCACAGCTGGTGCGGTTCGGGCGATATCACTTCCCGGGCCGTGAAAAGGGGCTTTTACTTCGGCATAACCGGAGCGGTTACTTACCGGAAAAGTGAGATTGCCCGGAACCTCGGGCTCATACCCCGGGAGATGATCCTCGCCGAGACGGATGCTCCCTTCCTCACTCCCGTACCCCATCGGGGCGGCAGGAACGAGCCCGCCCTCACCACTCTGACCGCGGGACGGATCGCACTGGAATGGAACCTTTCCGTGAGTGAGGCTCTCGAAATCCTGTGGGGCAACTCGCTTCGCGCATTCCGCCTCTCTCCCGGAAGCAGAAGGACCCATCTCGTGTACCCCATGAGCGGGAAGCTTTACGTCAACATCACGGGGAAGTGCAACTCATCGTGCGGTTTCTGCATAAGGAGCCGTCAGGACGGCCTTGGGGGCTATAACCTGAGGCATCGGATCGAGCCTTCCCGGGAAGCGGTGCTTTCCGCCCTGTCGGTCACGGACCCTGCCGGGTACGATGAGGTTGTTTTCTGCGGTTACGGTGAACCCACCATGAGGCCCGATCTTCTCTGTGAGTCGGCGGAACAGGCACGATCAGGGGGGGGAAGGACCCGTCTGAACACGAACGGGCTCTGCCTTGGCCACATGAACCAGAAGGAAGCCGAAACCATGCTGGGCCGCTTTGACAGGGTCAGCATAAGTCTGAACGCCTCGGGCGCGGCCGAGTACTCAAGGGTATGCCCCGGTGCCTCCGACTGCGGATGGGAAAACCTGATGGGGTTCATCAGGATGGTGAAAAGGCTCTCGATACCCGCCGTTCTCACCGCCGTCGAGGGTTCAGGGGCGGACATCCCGAAGGTGAGAGCTCTCGCGGAGAGGCTGGAGCTGCCCGTCCTGATCAGGGAGGGGCAGTGAACACCGCCGCCACCCGTGAGGCCCTGAACGCGCTCGGCATCGTTCCCGACAAGGGGCTTGGGCAGAACTTTCTTGTGAACCCCCTGCTTGCTCAGCGGATAGCCGCATCACTGGGTGTTCCCGACGGGCCGGTCCTTGAGATAGGCCCGGGTCTCGGAGCCCTGACCGAAGCCCTTATGGCAAGGGGCCTCTCAGTGACCGCTCTTGAGATATCCCAGGCCATGAGCCTCAGGCTCAGGGAACTCATGCCGGGGCTCAGCGTGGTTCAGCAGGACTTTCTGAAGGCGGTTCCGGATGAACTGCCGGGTCATCCCTTTTCCGCGGTGGCTTCGAACCTTCCCTACAGCATATCCACACCGGCTGTGGTCAGGCTTTGCGAACCCGGTTTTCAATCGGTCTCCCGTGCGGTGCTGATGCTTCAGAGGGAGGTCGCCGTAAGGCTCGAGTGCACGACAGGGGGCAGGGAGTACGGACGGCTTGCCCTGGCCGTATGGCCCCACTACAGCGTGTCGATGCTGTTCGAGGCCGGTCCGTGGGAGTTCTTTCCCCGCCCCGAGGTTGAATCCATGGTTGTGCTTCTGGAGAGGAAAACAAGCCCTCCCCTCTCCCCACGGCTTTATCCAAGGTTCGTCGAGATCGTGAAGGCCGCCTTTTCATCCCGAAGGAAGAAGATCGTGAACAATCTGGCCAGGGTCTATGGAAAGGACCGGGCGTTGGCTATACTTGGCAGCGTCGGGGTCTGCGCCGACCTCAGGGCGGAAAGGGTGCCGCCCGAGGGCTTCGCCGCAATGGCCGAGGAGGTGGGTCCATGAAAAGAAGCCTTCCAGTCATTCTGCTTATCGCAGGTTTACTTGCGGCATGGAACGCCAACTACAACCTTGGCCTGGAACAGGGGAGGCTCGAGACGACCCTTTCCAACTCCCTCACCTTTTCCCAGGAGCTCTCCCGCCACCTGAGCCTCAACGGGGCCACCACGTTCCAGGGGCTTCGGAACTGGGGCCAGGGAAGATTCAGTGATTCGCGGAACGGCAGGGGCTGGCTGAGCTGGAGACCCAGGGGCGGGATGGAGCTTGCAACATCCGTCACAAGGTCGATCGTTGTCGACAAGACACACGGTGTGGCTCTCAGGGACGAGGTGGCGGATAACGCCATCGGGTCTCTCAGGTATGCTCCTGCAGACTGGGTTACAATGAACATGCAGGCCGGCCTGCACACGAAGGACAGCTGGAACGTGACCCACGACACGCTCACCACCAATGACGGAACGCTCTACGACATGGGCGCAACAGTCAACCGAAGGCTTTTCAGGGTCCTCAGTACCAACCTGAGCGTTACCGAATCCCGGGCGTTCGGCAACGTGTCCGATACCGGGCGCGACAATATTTCCGCCAGGGTGGGCTACAACTTTCCCGACTCATGGAACGGCGGAAGCTTCAACGCCGAGATAGGCGCCAACAGGAATTTCATCAGGCATTACGATGACGGGTACAGGAAAAATGGTGACGAATGGAACCATTCCGAAAGCCTCGTCCTGCCCGAGCTGATCCCCGGCATCTTCATGGAGATGAGCGGAAACTGGACTTACGACACCACGCTGTACACCGAGCTTGACCCCGACTCCACACAGGACGGAGACTACCGCGACAAGCTGACCAACGGAAGGCGGATCGGCTGCACGATGGTGTGGGAGATGATGGATGACATCGATCTCGACATCAGCGTTTCGCGGGCACTTGAGGACGAGGACTACAAGGTCCAGATCACAGGCGTACAGAACCTTTTCGATGTCACAAAGAACACCGATGACCGTCTTCTCTCCTTCAGGCTCATGTACACGCCCGGGTCGAGCAACGTCACTTTCCACAGGGTCGTGAACCTCTACAGGAAGGATACCGAAGGGGTCTGGGAAGACAGTTTCGGGAACACTTACCAGGATAACACCGACAGCGACGAACTCCGTGAGCTTCTGGGGATCACCGCCAGAATACCCGTCAACCGGTGGTTCACCCTTAAGGGGGAGATGCAGGGTCAGCGCCGTGAGACCATCTTCCTCATGGCCGCGATGTCCGGCCAGAGCAGCCGCAGTTCCACATACAGCGTCCGCCCGGGGTACGAGTGCGAAGTGGGCAGCGGCTGGAAGGTCGACCATGCGGTTAAGCTCAGCGCCGACTACACGACCTACTTCTTCCCCGACTACGCCAGCGGGGGCAACCGGCTCAGCCGCAGGCTCGATTCGTTCTTCACCTTCGACCGCGTGAGCAGCGACAGCACCGTTCTCGGCGTAAGACACACCTTTGCCTTCAGGGATCAGGGGCGGTACCAGAACAGGCTGTTCTCACGAACCTACGAAGCCGTGAATTCGCGGCTGACGTTCAACCTGGGGTTCCACGTGTCGGCCAATGTGGGGATAACCCCCAGCTACGGCTGGGAATACGTGTGGAGCAACCGCCTCGACCAGAGCGTAAGCACAGACGATCACCTGCATCACGTGGGTATCAGAAGCGTGATAACGATCCTGGGAGGGGTGCTGTCCACCAACATCACCCGGACGTTCCGGATGTCCGGCGACCCCAGCTACTGGCATGCCAGCATGAACTTCAACTACCTTCTATAGGGGGCATGAGATGAAAGCCATTCCTCTGATCCTTTTTGTGATGCTTGCGGCCTGCAGCATCTTCGAGCCCCGTGAACCCGAGCCCCCCGATCCCGATCCGCCCGTGGTGTGGCAGACCCCCACGCAGCCCGCGATAGTCATAAGCAACCTTCAGAACTCGCTCAACGGTCTTTCAGTGGGGTACTACAACGCGTGTTTCCACGAAGACTTCTTTTTCACCGCCGACCCGCTCGATGTCTCGGACCCCGGGTTCCAGAGCCTTGATTTTTCGGAATGGACGAAAGAAGTCGAATCCCAGACCGTCTCATCCATCATCTACCAGGCCCAGGCATCCGGTGCTCCGTCGGACAGCCTGTCACTGGCCTTTTTCACCACCGATGCCCAGCACCCCGACCCTTCCGTCCCCTACGACAGCGTGACCGTCTATCGCGACTATTACATCGTCGCCGCAGGAACCCTGGGCTGCGGCTGGGAGCGCCCCGCCATGGGAAGCGCGTGGATAACGATGATCGCGGACGAGTTCGGACTGTGGAGCATCAGGGACTGGGACGACATAAGGATGCCTTACTACACCGGTGATAACTATACCTGGGGCGTCGCCAAGGCCCTCTACCGGCGGTGACGACCACCGACTCGGTTATTCTGGCCCACGAGGCTTCCACGGCCTGTCCGGGAGGCCTCGCCTTCGATCTCGGCACGGGCGCTGGCGAGGTTCCAAGACTTGTTTCGGAAGTGAACGACTCAATCGTCTGGATCGGCCTCGACACCTGTCCGGATTCCCTGCGTCTCTCCCGCGATGCCGTACTGCCGGTTCTCGCCGGGGTCGGGCAGGTGCCTGCACTTTTTCCGCAGGGGATTGCCGACCTTGTCACCGCGAACCCGCCCTACTTTGTGAGCGGGTCCGGAAGGCCGAGTCCCGACCCTGCGAGAGAGGGTACGAGGCGGGGCGGCCCGCTTCTTCTCTACATGTTCATCTTTGCCGCCGCTCACCTGTTGAAACCGGACGGGGTGTTCCTGCTCACATTCCGCTGGGGCGCCGGGCGAGACGTGGAAACCGCTGTCAGGGCCTCGGGCATCAGGTTGGGCCGGATCGTACGCCACGGGAGGACCGGCCTTCTGGCCGGGTTGGGAAGGCCGGCATGAACCCGCCCTGCTACGATCTGCACACCCACATAGTTCCCGGGGTGGATGACGGGCCTGTTACGCCCGGTGAAGCGCTCAGAATTATCGAAAAAATGCGGCAGGCCATGCCGAAAGGCTCAGTTGTCGCCGCCACGTCGCACTTCTCGACGAACATGGCCTATCTTGCAGCCCTGTCCAGGGCCGACAGATCGTGCCGGTTCGTCGAAAGGGCATCGGACGACTGGCTTCACGTGATCTCCGCGGGAGAGCTGCTTCTCGGGATGAGAAAGTCCGATATCTACAGGCTGGTTTCGTACCCCGGAACCCGTACGGTCCTCGTGGAGTTCACCCAGGGTATCTTCTGGTTCAGCGTGCTGCGCCGTATCGTCAGGCTCTTCAAAGCAGGCTACAGACCCCTTCTGGCTCATGCCGAGCGCTACAAGTGGGCCACCGCAGCCAGGCTGAGGCTTCTGGCGGGGATGGGAGCGGGTGTCAGCATGAGCATGCGGTCCCTCTCGATCCCCAGTTGCGTTAAAAGGGCGGAGTGGATAATCAGTTCGGGCATGTGCCACATAGTGACAAGCGATTGCCACACCATCCGTGACATGGTCCTCGGCGACGACGCCCGGGAGACCGTTGAAAGGCTTCGCCCCGGAGGCTGGAAGACGCTTTCGGAGGAGAACCCCCGGATCATCCTCGATGACTGTTCCCTTCCACCGTTGGGCGGGGCGGGACGTGGCTGAGATACTGGTCACGGGAGGCAACGGTCTTCTGGGAACGGCCGTCCTGGCCAGACTGGGCTGCAGGGCAACCGGTATGGACCTTCCCGGGCTGGACATAACCGACTGGGCATCAGTGACCAAGGGGTTGAAGATGTCTGAACCCTCCGTGATAATCAACTGCGCCGCCCTGACCGATGTTGACAAATGCCAGACCAACCCGGACCGTGCCTTCCTTGTGCACCGGGACGGGGTCAGGCACCTGGCGGCAACAGGAGCGCGGCTTGTGACCATCTCCACCGATCATGTCTTCACCACCGGCGATGCTCCCATCACCGAGGGCGCCCCGACGCATCCAGCGAACCTTTACGGCGAGAGCAAGCTGTCGGGGGAACTCGAAGCCCTGGCTACCGGTCGCAGCGCCGTGATCAGGACATCCTGGCTCTTCGGCAAAGGGAAGGGGCTGTTGCCCTGGCTGCACAGCGGCCTTATCCGCGGTGCGGCACTGAATGTCGTGAAGGACCAGACGGCATGCGTGACTTTTGTCCCGCATCTCGTGGAGGCTATCGTCAGAATTGTGGACTCCGGGAGCACCGGCATTTTTCACTGCGTCAACCCCGGCCCCGTGACCCCCCTCGGTCTTGCGTCAACCCTGAGGGAAAGACTTGGCTGTGGAACCGTCAGGGCCGTCTGCTGGAAGGACCTGGACGTTCCGGCCCCGCGGCCCGTCTATTCGGCTCTGGGTACAACCGGACCCTTCCACCTTCCACCACTGGATGCGGCGTTCGAGGAATGGATGGAAAGCCTATGAAAAAGTATCTCGAAGAAGCAGCGCACAACCTCGACGGGTTCGACCTCGAAACCCTTGAGGGCATCCTTCTGTGCATCCATGAAGCCATTGCGGCGCGGGGCAAAGTGCTTGTCTGCGGCAACGGAGGCAGCGCAGCTGACGCTTCACATCTCGCTGGCGAACTTGTGGGCAGGTTCCGCCTCGAGCGAAGGGCGCTTCCGGTCGTCGCCCTCACCGTTGACCCTGCCGTGATGACCGCGTTGGCCAACGATTACGGTTACGAAAGCGTTTTCGCCCGGCAGGTCGAGGCCCTGGGATGCCGTGGGGATGTTCTTCTGGCCATCACCACCAGTGGAGCTTCACCAAATGTGACGAACGCCGCGCAAGCGGCTGCCGCGCTCGGGATGAAGGTCGTGGCGTTCACCGCGGCGGGCAGGGAAGCTCCCTGGGCCCATCTTCACTGGAGGGCCCCCTCAACTGTGACAAGCCATGCACAGGAAGCCATGCTGGTGGCATTCCATGCGCTGTGCCTCGGCCTGGAGGAATCCGTTGCCAAAACGTGAGACCCTTCTGAAAACGATTATAGGGGGAGTCATCGCCATCGCCACGCTCTGGCTGACGTTCCGGAACACCGACTGGTCAGAGCTGCAAGCCGTTGTTTCATCTGCTTCCATGCTCCCCCTGCTTCTCGTGCTTCCCCTGCTTACCGCCAGCTACACCTTCAGGGTCCTGCGGTGGCGAGTGCTGCTTATCCATCTCGAGGCAGTGCCATACAGGATTCTTACCCCTCCCGTCCTTGTGGCCTTCATGCTGAACAGCGTCTTCCCGGGCAGGATCGGTGAGGTGGCGAGGGCAATGCTTCTCGCCAGAAAGACCCGGGTCCCATTCTCCTCCGGGTTCGCCACTGTCGTTGTCGCCAGGCTTTTCGACGGCCTTTCCCTGACCTTATTGGCGCTTCTTGTCATGGTTTCCATGTGGCGCGACCTGACAGGCGCCATAAGGTCCGGCCTCATGCTGGCCGGCGCCGGGTACATTGCAGTGCTGCTTGTACTCGCGGCTCTGCGCGCGTGGCACGGAAAGGCGGCGGCGCTGCTCGTGCGCCCCCTTCGAATGCTGGGGTTGAACGGCCCTGCGGGGAAGCTCGAGGGGATGCTTCTGAGCTTCGCGGCCGGGCTTGATGTGCTGAAAAGCCCTCGTGACATAGTTAAGGCCGCGGCTTTTTCTGCCGGTGTGTGGGGATGCCTCACGGCCTCGGTCATCCCCGTTTTCTGGAGCCTCGGCATGAGCTTCCAGTGGTACACTGCGCCGCTGGTCCTGGTTCTTTCGGGCCTTGGAATGCTCATTCCCACGCCCGCCGGCACCGGCACCATCCACTACCTTCTGGGGGTGGTCTTCCCCGTCATAACCGGCGTGCCCGAACCTACCGCCAAAGCCATGGCCATCCTCTTCCACGCCTCCCAGTTCCTCCCCATCATCGTCGCCGGCCTGATCGCCCAGGGGGACGGACTTAGAAAGATTAGTTTGCCACCGTAACCTCATGCGGAAGTTATAATTACAATAAGCATGGACGGATCACGGGAGCCATGCTTGACCGTTTTTCTATATTACCTTTGCGGTGATTACTCGGAAAGCCGCAGGAGCGGAGCGGAATAAATGCCTAACTACGATTATCTGTGTGAGAAGTGCGACTACCGTTACGAAAAGTTCCAGCAGATGAGCGATACGCCCGACTGTGTCTGCCCCCAGTGCGGTGGACCCGTGCGAAGGCTGATCGGCACCGGCGCAGGGCTGATGTTCAAGGGCAGCGGCTTCTACGAGACCGACTATAAGAAGAAGTCATCGGGCTGCCCGGTCGAATCGGGCAAGTCATCGGGCTGCTGCGAAGGCTGCAATAAAAAAGACGACTGACTCCTCCAAAGACAACACTCTGTAGTTCACGCCCAGTAAAGAAAAGGGGGAGCGGATGAACCGCCCCCCCCGGGGAACCGGGCTTGCCGGTTCTACATCATGTCGAAGCCTTCAGCGATTACCCAGCGGCCGTCTTCCTTGACCAGCTTGATTTCATCGGCTTCACCGTCGACGGTAACCTCGACCCAGGCGTTGTCGCCTTCGATCCTCTCGGCGCCGAAGGTTACTTCCATCTCGGCGAACTCGGCGCCGAACATCTCGGACTGGAAGAGAAGGCTGATGAAGCCTGCTGCATCGAGGTTGCTGATCTCTTCAGCGGTGACCGTAATACCGATGAAAGCCATCATCTGGGCGGACTCTTCGGGGTTGGCCTTCATTTCCTCGACGGAGGTGTTGAGCTCGGCGACCTGCTCGGCGGACATGCACTCGATGAGGGCTTTGCCGTCACCGGTCTTGAGGGCGTTGAACGCCTTCTCGACTGTGGCCCTGGGACTGGGGGCAGCTCCGCATCCTGCGATCATGGCCACTATGGCCGTGATTATAAGAAGCTTCTTCATCGTTTTTTCTCCTGTTCGTTTTGGGGTCATCAAAGCGCGAAGCGCAAACCTTCGCCGGTGATCTTCCAGTTATCTTCTTCAAGAACCATTTCAACGGTGCCCGATGTGGTGTCGCCGATGAAGACCACGGTGGCGTTCACCATAGCCTTTGAGCCGACAACGGACACGTCGCCGACCTCAATGGATGCCTCTTCCATCATGCTCATGAACAGCGGCGATTCTATCATCCTTTCGAGAAGGGTGTCTATTGTGATCGCACTGACATCTTCCGGTGTCATGGTTACTCCATAAGTGGCCAGCGCTGCTGATGAGCTGTCGGGGTTGTGCTTCAGTTCGGCCAGATTCATTCCTGCTTCGAGTGAATCAAGCGCGTCTTGTGACAGGTATGCGACGGCTTGACTGCCCTTTCCGGACTTCACCGCGTCAAAGAAAGAAACCAGAGAGGAAGCCGGGTCACCCGGACCCGAGCACCCCGCAAGCAACAGCAAGGCAGCGGTGAAGGCCGTTTTCAAAAAATCCCCCCATGGCCATGCGGCATCAATTCCCTCGAATATGAGTTTGGATTATACGAGGAGGAAACCGCAGTGAAAAGGGCTCGACACTTCTTGTCCCCGGACCTTCCGCACTGCATCTTACCACGAACCATACCGGGAGGAAACTTCTCTGAAAACCCGAATCATGATCATGGGGCTCTTCAGCCTGATGTGCTGCTGCGGCACCCATGATCCATCGACGTCCGGCCAGGTCGAGGTCGTTTTCTGGCATGCCATGGGCGGACCGCTGGGAGACGTTCTCGAGGACACGCTCATCGCCGATTTCAACAGAACGCACCCCGACATCAGGGTGGTTCCTGTCAACATGGGGAACTACAGGGCTCTCAGCCAGAAGATCATGGCTTCGGTGATGGCCGGTTCCCCACCGGCGATGGCCCAGGCGTACGAAACCTGGACGTCCCAACTGGTCAGGGGAGGAGTGATCGTTCCAATGGATTCACTGATGGAGGCTGATCCGCTGTACTCCCGGGATGACTGGGATGATTTTTTCAGGGTATTCAGGGAGAACAACACCTACAACGGGCGAATCTACAGCTTTCCGTTCAACAAGAGCGTGCCCCTGATCTACTACAACGTCGATCTTTACCGTCAACTCGGGCTCGTGCCCGCCGAGACATGGGCCGAGCAGCGCCTGCTTCTGAAAGCCCTCTGCCTGGATGCCAACGGTGATGGTGACCTTCTGGACGAAGGTGACAGGTGGGGGACGGCATTCGGTCCAAGTGTCTGGACTTTCGAGTGCCTCCTTGCCCAGGCCGGCGGATCCCTTCTCGACGATGAGGGAACCAGGGCCGCCTTCAACGGACCCGGTGGGGCGGAAGCCCTTGGTTTTTTGACCGATCTGCTCTACGTGGACAGAACGGCCTACCTGTCTTCGGGATACGACCACCAGCGGGATTTCCTGGACGGCGGAATCGGTCAGGTACAGGGATCGGTGACAAGCCTTGCCTTCATGGAACAGGAAATGGAGCGCCGAAGGGAGAGCGGACTGACCTCATTCACCATCGGTGTCGCAGCGCTGCCCGGTCACAGGGAGCGAAGGGTTTACATCGCGGGAACCAATGTGGTTCTCTTCCGAAACCAGGACCCCCGGGTCGTTGATGCCGGCTGGGAATTCATCCGCTGGTTCACGTCTTCTGAACAGCAGGCCAGGTGGGCCGCGGGCAGCGGTTACCTGCCCGCCAGACGGTCAAGTCTCGATGCCCCCCTGATGGTTCAGAAATTCTCTGATTACCCGGGCCTGCTTTCGGTGGTGCAGCAGGTGGAAACAGCTCTCCACGAACCCCAGGCCACGGCGTGGTACGATGGTCGCGAATTTCTTTCCGAGGCAGTGGAAATAGTACTTTATGGCAGGATGTCGGCGGTGGAGGCTCTGGAGCGGGCCGCAGCCCTGGCCGACGCTGAAATCCGGCTGGAAGCCGAAAGGTGAGGGGGAGAGTTACCACATGAAAAGATTCCTTGTGCCGGCACTTCTCGCATGCAGGTTGTGGGCTCAGGTCCTGACCGTGGCAGAGGCCAGGGTGGATGCGAACGGAGACGGAGTTCCCGATCTTCTGGGGCAGACCGTCACGATCCAGGCTGTTGCCACTTGTGAAGGCACGCTTTTTTCCACCACCGGCCTCAGCTTCTACGTACAGGATGAAACCGCCGGGATAAACGTTTATGCGTACAGTTCCGCCTCCCCGGGGGAGGTTAGTGCCGGCGAAGAGTACCTGATCACGGGAGAGATCAAGTTCTACAACGGACTCACCGAGATATCGCCGGCAGAACCTTCCGATTTCCAGTTACTGGGAAGCCCCGGCGTGCCATCCCCCCTCTACCTCTCACGACACAGAAGCGTAAACGAAAGCATCGAGGGGATGCTGCTGGTGATAGGGAGCGTTTCGTACGGTCACTGGGTAACGGTCGTGGATACGCCGTCATCGTCCGGCGGCGGATGGAACTTCAACGCCTGGAACGGCAACTCGCTCATCGCGGTCAGGGTGAATGAAACGACAGGCATTGATGTTTCGGGCATCGGTCCCGGCACGAGACTGGTGCTGACCGGAATAGGGGGGCAGTACTCGTCCGAACCGCCCTACAGCTCCGGGTATCAGCTGCTTCCAAGGTACCAGACGGACGTTTCGGTGTACGATCCCTCCATTCCTCCGGTCTTCCACCTCGAAGTCCAGGGGAACCCCTTCGCTCCCTCATTGGGCGAAGTCATGACGGTGACGTTCGGGGGACCTGCGGGAAGCCTTCTTGACCTGACACTGTTCGACAGGAGCGGCAGGGCGGTTGTCCATCTGGCCGAGAACATGCCCGCGGGAGACCGGTTCGTCTGGGACGGCACTGGTGACATGAACGAGTCCCTCCCCATGGGGCAGTACATCCTGCTTCTCGAGGGAACCACGCAGGCCGGGGAAAGGCTCACCACGACTGAAACCGTGGTCGTAGCCGCCCCGCTCCGGTGAGGGGGAGCACATGAGAGCACTCATCGTTTCAGCGATCCTGTTACTTTGCCTGGCGCACACCGCCGCTGCAGCTTTTGAGGAACTCGAACTCGGAACCGAATGCCGCGCGATGGGTGGGACCGGGGTGGTGACGCCGGGCATCGCCGGGATGCTTTGGAACCCCGCCGCGGTTTCCTTCGAGACTCACGCCAAGGCTATGGCAGCGGGCAGAATGCCATACGGCAACTCCGATTTCGTCACTGCGGGCGCCGACATCGCCCTGCCGCTCTCCCGCGGATGGGTGGTGGGCGGAGGGGCGAGATTGTTCGGGGGCGACCTCTACTCGGAACAGATGGTGCATGTCACGGCATCACGCCTTCTCACCGACGACTTTTCCGTGGGTATCCAGCCGCTTTTCTGCAGGGCGTCCATCTCTGATGGCGTGAGCAGCTACGGGAGTTCATGGACCGCCGATATGACCGTCGGGCTCCAGGCACGTGTCTTCGACAGATGGAGCGTGGGAGCCGCCCTGAGAAATCCCTTTGAAGCCAGGATCGGGGAGAGTGGCGAGCACCTTGTGAGCAGGATGGACATTGGTGTACGGTACGAACCCCTGCCGGGAATGGCATCAGCCTTTGCCGTATCCCGGGACTTCCAGAGCACGGCGGTCCGGGTCGGTCAGGCACTGCCGCTTGGTCCGCTCACCCTGTTCGCCGGCGTCAGGAGCGGACCCGCCGTGGTTACCGGCGGCCTCAGCGCCGATGTTTCGGGGGTCCTGTTCTCATACGCCGTTGAAACCCACCCTCAGCTCAATGCCACCCATCAGGCGGGGGTTGGGTATGCTTTCTAACCTTTTTCTGCTCCTGTCCGTTGTGCTGGCGAGGGGGATGCCGGGACCCGACCTGAACTCCGCCGCGCTTCAAGAGCTTGAGTCCCTGGAGGGACTTACCGCCGTCCAGGCCAGGACGCTCCACGCCTACGTGAACGAGACGGGCGGACTTGAGAATATCTACGAAGTGCTTCTTCTGCCGGGATTTGACGCGGTGACCCTGGAGTGGCTCATTCGTAACACCATTGTCCTTCCCCCGGCACCACGACGGATCAGCCCCATGGTCATGGACATGATGGAGAGGCTTTCACAGGAGGATGGTCCCGGAGCCTCCGAGGTCGAGTACTGGGAGGACCTCCTGGTCAGACCCATGCCCCTGTCTGGTGCAACTCACTGGGACCTGCGCGGGCTTGACGGTGTGACCCTGATGGATGCCGCAGCGGTTGATGCAAGGATTAGATCATCGGGCGTGCCGGGGAATGTCAGGTCGCTTCGTGACACGGACAATCTCACTTTTTTCGCCTGGCGGAACATGAGAGACTTCGTGGGGACCGAATCGTCAGGGTACCAGGGGTTCGGAGGGAGCTACCGTTTCGTCTTCGACGGGGGATCGGGACGGGACGGCACTGAAGAGAACCTCGAGGGCATGATCTCGGAGATCGAATCGGCCCTTTCAGCAATGTACGACGGTTCCAGAGACTATTCCGGAAGCCCCGTGGACAGCGCGGCACTGGCTTCACAGCTCCTTTCCGGCAGGGAAGCCCTTCTCGCCGCAAGGGACAGGCCCGGTTTCAGCCACAAACTCCGTTTCATGACCGGTGAGAGCTTCCAGGCCGGAGTCAGGTTATCGAGGGATTTCTCCTCCACGCAGGTTGAGGGCCCCCTCTTCCCAATACTCGACGGTCTCGAGACTGAAGGCGAATTTCAGACCGCAAAGGCATTCGCGGAGATCAGGCCGGGCGGCCCGTTTCGCAGGGTCATCCTGGGCAACTACCGCCTAAGTCTGGGCCAGGGCCTTCTGATGGACAACACTGATGAGCTGCGGTACAGGAACACCCAGAGGACGTGGGGTCTGATGCCCGACCTCACCACGACCCGGCAGCACGCACTCACGGGTGGCGCGGCCGAGATCAGAGCGGGCGGCGCAATCATCTACGGCTTCGGATCATGGAACAGCAGGGACGCGGTGATGAACCCGGATGGAACTCCGAATGTACTCATGCAGAGCCGGTTCAGAACCGATGCCACTTCAGGGAAGGTGGACGAGGCGGTGCTGGGTGGCTACGGTTTCTACGACCTGGGAGAGGTTCTTCCCGTGGGAACAGGGTTGGGTGCCGGGCTAATGAGGGTTGCCTACGGTGACTCGCTGGCGCCGACGCCTGAAACCCTGGACATCCCCGGCGACAGTTATCAGTGGGATTGCCCGGAGTACGGTCAAATGCCGTCTGGTGACGCCATGAGCTTCGCCGGTTTCTACGGCCAGACCGTGATTGAGCGATTCAGCCTTCAGGGTGAGCTGGCGCTGCAGGACAATGGGGCTTCCGCGGGGTTGGCCAGGGCGGACTGGAGGAATGACTGGCACTATCTCACGTGCATCTACCGCCGGTACGAGCCCGGGTTCACAAACCCCTACAACCGTGGTTTCACCGAGCAGCTGAGGTTTGACGACACAGTTTTTGAAAACCCGTACCGTTTCAACGACCCGCTATACAGCCAGCTCGCCGACCTCCCGGTGCCCAAACCCGAAGAGGGCATCTATCTCGAAACCCGCTATCAGATAAGCAGCAGGATAACGTTCACCAAGGTGTACATCGACCTCTGGAGAACACTGCCCCACGATCTTGAGAACCTCAGGTTTCAGGGGGAGGTGGAGTTCAGACCGGTGTGGCCCGTGCGATTCAGGCTGAAGTACAAGTTCCAGGACAAACACAAGCCCAGAACGGCCGTCTCCACAAATTCCCGAACCACCGAGTACACCTTCAGGACATTCATACTCCCCACAGGCGGCGACTATGTGAGCGTATCCCTCAGATACGGCCAGGTGGAGCTGACGCCGAACCCCATGTACGGAGATGACGCCCTTATGGATGGCGGCTTCCTGAGCCTTCAGTGGGAGCACGACTTCAACGAGGACCTGTCACTTCTGGGAGGTGCTACCCTGTGGACCACCAGCGGCATGAGCCAGTGGGAGTTCGAGGACACGGGTATCGACTTCCTCGATGGCAGGGGAACCAAGTTCTATCTCACATTTAAAAATGTTCTGTCCGATGCCCTTCAACTGAGGATGCGCTTTCTCAGGAAGGAAACATCTTTTCCCCACAACGGTTTCTACCGTCCGGACCCCGACGACTCATTCCATTACGGGGGGGGCGCCGAAGAGGTTCCCGGAGATTTCGTGGACCGGCTGGTGGAATACGGCTTGCGTTTCCAGCTCGATTATCGCTGGTAGGCGGGAGAGTATATGATCGCGCTTCTTGCGCTTCTCTGCGGACTTCCCGAGGTTTTGTGGCTCGGGGGATGGAATCCCGCGGGTTCCGCGGCCGCCACCGGCATGGGTGGCGGTCCTTTCATGGACAGGTCGGCTTTGGGCGCTCTTGAGAACCCCGCTTACGCTGCAGTCTCTGGAAAGAGGGCGGACCTCTCCGGTGCACTCCTCTACACCCGGGAGTCGAGAACCCGAATGGTCTACGACTCATTCGGTGGCGTGGTGGGAGAGTCGGAACATGCTTTCAACCAGGGTACGGGTATCACCCCGGGCGGCGCCGCCGCATCGTACGGAGAGGAGAGCTGGGGTGTGGCCGCGGGAGTCAGGGCCATTGGCAGCTTTGGCTACGACTATTCACGGACCGAACGTGATGAGGCCTATGTGCAGACCTCGGAAGAAACCCTGAAGAGCAGCGGGTTGCTCTGGGAGCTGGGCGGGTCAGCGGGCTACAGCCCTATCCCCGGCTGGTGCGTGGGCGCGGGAGCCGGATTCGTGACAGGCAGCAGAACCGTGCTCTGGTCAGTCGTGAACATTGACCCCTCAGTGCCCGATGAATCCTGGGAGGAGAAGCATGACATCACCGGGGCTGTGATAAGGGCTTCAGGCAACGGTGTCATTGGAAGACTGAGTCTTGCAGCGGGGGTTTCCATGCCTGTGGGATGGTCGACGAGCGACGGCAACGGGACGGATACGAGCATCGAGGACGTCATTGAGGTCACGTGTGGTTTGGGTTACCTCCCGGGCAACAGGCTTAGAAGCAGTTTCAGCGCCGAGGCGAACTGGAGGGACGAGGGAGAGCCCGGACTGAGGAATACCTGGGGTTTCCGCGGGGGAGTGGAGAGCCACCTTCCGGGCGGCCCCATCGCCAGGTTCGGGTTCGACTACAGGACGTCACCCGTTCACAGAGCCCTGGATACCGTGAGTTTCACTACTGGAATAGGGTTCAGCGTGGACAGTTGGCGTCTGGATGCGGGTCTTCGGTTGACACCCTCACGGTGGAGGCAGTCACAGGTGCCAGGTCTCCCGGGATTCTCCCTGGGTGACAGCCTGTCAGTGGAATCCCTCTCCTCCACGATCGTTATAGGGATATCCAGAGACTTCGGGGAGGTTCCCCTGTGGCGGTGATCCGGGCCATACTTCTTGTACTGCTGCTGGCTGCCCTTTCACGGGGCGGCACCGTTTACCTCAACATATTGCATACCAATGATATACATGGCGGGATTGTGGGAAGGGACGCCACGTTCCTCAACCCCGATTTTCCGCCCGGAGTGGGTGGAGGGGCATGGATCGCATCATTCGTTCGTGAGGCCCGCAGACAGTGCGAAGATGCCGGGGAGTTCATGGTTCTGGTGGATGCCGGTGATATCTGGCAGGGAACGCCCGTGGGAGGTTTCGACTCCGGGGCTTCCGTCATTTCGTGGATGAACGCCGTGGGTTACGACATGATGACCCTTGGAAACCACGACTTCGACAGGGGTGCGGAAACAGCCCTGAGTAATGCTTCCCTGGCGGACTTTCCCGTGGTCTGCGCCAACTTCGAGACAACTGAGGGAGCCGTTCCCGCCGGGATCACTCCCTGCGTCATCATGGATTTCGGGGGAGTGAAAACGGCCTTCATAGGTCTGACCACGCCGGACACGCGCACCCTGGTGGACGAAGCGGGTCTCGAAGGGTACGCCTTCACCAATGAAGTCCTCTCCCTGGAAAGGTATATCGATGAAGCAAGGGATGCCGGAGCCGCGACCATCATTCTCGTGTCGCACCTTGGCCAGCCGCCCGATCCCGAGGTTTATCTGGAGCGGGTGTTTTCCGCCTGGGACAGGGGTGAGGAGTACACCAAGAGCTTCGCGCTCAACAATGCGGAACTCACGTGCCTGATCCCAGGGATCGGAGCCGTTATAAGCGGTCATATCCATGTTGGTCTGTCCGAACCCTGGGTGAATCCGCTGACCCATTCCATCATCGTCCAGGGATACGGTAACGGAACGGGCATCGGGTGGATCAGATTGTGGCTGGACTCCGAGACTGGAACGGTGACCGGTTTCGACTGCCCGATGGGTGATGAGTACGTCAGTCTGCTGCATGAGCAGTTCTGGCCCGATTCTTCTGTCGCGGATCTTGTGGAGTCCTTCAGGCAAATGGCCGAAGCGGGCATGGACGAGGTTGTGGGCGAGGCCCTTTCAGAGATACCGAGGGGTGCCGCCGAGCATCCGCTTGGAAGACTGGTGGCCGACGCCATGAGATGGAGGACCGGCGCGGACGTTGCCCTCATGAACCGCGGAGGCATAAGGGCTTCGATACCCAGGGGTCCCGTATCGGCAAGAACAGTGTACACCGCCCTTCCCTTCGAGGAGGACATACTTGCCTTCAGGCTGACGGGGGCAGAACTGCTCGAGATACTGGAGACCGGAATGCAGGGGCGCCGCAGGGACATGCAGATCTCGGGCTTCACGTGCGGCAGGGACCAGTCCAGACCGGACGGAGGCAAGATCCTCGAGCCCATGGTGAACGGTGTACCTCTCGACCCCTGCGTTGAGTACACTTTCGTGACGACCGGATACCTGGCCTACGGCAGCGTGGGGTTTGGGATCCTCACTGGATTTGAGCCCTGGCATACCGGGTACAATCTCATGGAAACCGTTCTTGAGTATGTTAAAGAGTTCTCGCCCATCGAGCCTGATTACCGGGACAGGGTCAACTGGATCCAATAGGAAGGGCAGCCTTTTGATCAGAACAGCGGTTTTGGGCGCCGGTCTCGCGGGTTTGAGCGCGGCGGACGCTCTCGCCTCCAGGGGAATTCCCGTTACCGTGCTTGAAAAGAATCGCCACGTGGGGGGGCTCTCGTCCACATTCTCAAGGGGAGCTTTCTCCTTCGATTTCGGACCGCACAGGTTTCACACGATGAACGCGCAACTGCTGGGTTTCGTCAGGGACCTTCTGGGAGATGACCTGCTCACCCTCGAACGGCGCAGCAGGATCCGTCTGCTCGACCGGTTTTTCGATTATCCCCTCGCCCTGGGGAACGTTCTTTCGTCAATGCCACCGGCAAGCGGACTCGCCATGATGTCGGGCTTCGTGGCGGAAAAGCTTCGAAGCCTTCTGAAACCCAGGGAGCAGGCGAGCTTCGAGGGATGGGTCCTCAGCCGTTTCGGCAGGCCGCTTTACGACATGTACTTCTCGCCTTACAACAGGAAGCTCTGGGGGCTCGAGCCATCGGAACTCAGCGCGGACTGGGCAAGCCAGAGGATAACCGTTCCAAGCCTGTCGGGACTGGTCAGGGAGACTTTTTTCCCCTCGGGAAAGGTGAGAAGCCTTGCAGGTGAGTTTCACTACCCCCGGGGGGGCATCGGCAGGATCGCCGACGCCCTGGAGCAGAGAACAAGGGCCTCAGGGGGACGGATCCTCTTCGCCGCCGCCCCTGAAAGCATCAGCAGGGCCGGGAGCCAGTGGGAGATAGCCGCACGGGGAGAGCGCATCCTGGTAGACCGGCTGATAAACACGATCCCCCTGGGAGAGTTCGCTTCCCTTCTCGGCCCCCTTCTTCCGGATAAGGTTCATTCAGCCGCCGGGAAGCTTTTCTTCAGGTCCCTCGTGTTTCTCACGGTTCTTCTGAACGGGGAGACCGAAGCGAGAGATCACTGGATCTACACTTCCGAGGACAGATACATGTTCAACAGACTGTCGCTCACCCGCAGTTTTGATCCGGCCATGCCATCCCAGGCGGTGTTCGAGTTCAGTTGCGACAAGGGTGACAGGGTCTGGAATGCAGGCAGGGTAGAACTCCTTGAGAACGCCCTGGAAGGGGCGCAGCACCTCGGCCTTTTCTCCCGGGACATGGTTGTTGACAGCGTCGCGGTGCGGCAGGAACATGCCTACCCTGTCTACCGGCTTGGTTACCGGCATGAAGCGGGGACCGTTCTCGACGGCATCAAATCCCTTGGCGGGATCGTCAGTTGCGGCAGGCAGGGGCTTTTTCGGTACAACAACATGGACCACTCCATTGAGATGGGCCAGTGTGCCGCCCTCGAAGTGATGGGTGAGGGCAGTGTCGAAGAGCGGTTTCACTGGGGAGAGGGCACCTGGGCGGATGGATAGGCTTCGCCGCATCGCTTCCGCGGCCCTTGGCCTTCTTTCACTGACCTACGTCCTGGGAGCGTTCTTCGACCCTCCCTTCCTGAGACCACTGATGAAGGTTTCGTGCCATCGCCTCCCACACAGGAGCTTTCACTTCCCATGGGGCATGGGTGGGCAGTGCGCCCGCTGCACGGGCTTCTGGCTCGCTACTTTCATTTCGTCGGGACTGCTCTTTGTCCGGCGTATCACCGGAACCGTCCGGACCGGTCTTCTGCTCCTGGCGCCAATGCTTGTCGACGGCACGATACAGTTTTTCGGCTTTCATGAAAGCACCAATCCGGTACGGTTGCTCACCGGTGCCGCGGCGGGGCTTGGGCTGGTTATCCTTTTGGGGAGGGCGGTCGACTGCTGACCGGCCCCAACCCCTTCAGTGGCTTGACAAAAGCGCCCGCAAGAAAGAGATTTGTTCAACCGGCCCCACCGGCCGGTTTTCTTAAATCTCCGGGAGAGGCCGAGCCTTCGGCTCGCTGTTGCTCTTCCGCAAGAACACTCACCGCTTGCGGAAAGGACACCATGAACAGAAAACGAACACTTATCCTCGGCGCCGCCGGGAGGGACTTCCACAACTTCAACACGCTGTTCAGGCACGACGGGACGCACGAAGTGGTGGCGTTCACCGCCACGCAGATCCCCGACATCGACGGCAGGAAGTATCCCGCCGAACTCGCCGGAGACCTTTACCCCAAGGGCATCCCCATCCTCGACGAATCCGAACTCGTGAACATCATCCGTACCCAGGCGATTGAGCTTTGCGTCCTTTCCTACAGCGACCTCAGCGACAGCACCGTTATGGCCCTGGTCAGCAGGGTCAATGCAGCGGGGGCCGACATCACCATGATCGGCGCCGAAAGAACGATGGTTAAAAGTACCAAGCCGGTCATTGCCGTTTGCGCTGTTAGAACGGGCTGCGGCAAAAGCCAGACGACCCGCAGGGTCATTGAGGTTCTTCAGGCCGCCGGGAAAAGGGTTGTCGCAATAAGGCACCCGATGCCGTACGGTGACCTGGTGAAGCAGCGGGTCCAGCGTTTCCAGACCATCGAAGACCTCAAGATGCACGATTGCACCATCGAGGAGATGGAAGAGTACGAACCCCATATCCACCGCGGCACAATAGTCTACGCCGGCGTTGATTACGAGGCGATCCTCCGCGAGGCGGAGAAGGAAGCCGATATCATCCTCTGGGATGGCGGCAACAACGACACATCCTTCTACAAGCCCGATCTCACAATAACTGTCGTTGATCCCCACCGTCCGGGTCACGAGATCAGTTACTACCCCGGCCAGACCAACCTCAGGCTCGCAGACGTCGTTGTCATCAACAAGATCGACAGCGCCTACCCCGAGGACGTTGACGAGGTAAGAGGGAACATTCGCCGCGTGAACCCTTCCGCGCGCATTATCGAAGCCGCGAGCCCAGTGAGCGTCGACAGACCCGACCTCATCACCGGCCTCAGGGTTCTCGTGGTGGAGGACGGTCCCACGCTCACACACGGTGAGATGGAGTTCGGCGCGGGTTACGTGGCCGCCGAGAAGTACGGCGCCAGCGAGATGGTGAACCCCATTCCCTTCGCCGTCGGGTCGATCCGCAGCACTTTCGACAAGTACTACCCCGGTGAGGAAGAAGCGTCCGTTCTGCCCGCGATGGGTTACGGCGACGCCCAGATGCGGGATCTGGAGAAGACCATCAATGGCACTGATTGCGATTCGGTGGTTATCGCCACGCCAATCGACCTGGGCAGGGTGATCAGGATCAGCAAGCCTTCAGTCAGGGTGGGCTATGACCTTCAGGAAATCGGGCTGCCGAACATTCCCATGGTTCTCAAGCCCTTTACAGAGTAAACCGCAGTACGCGGAGGCGAATAACGATGAGGCAGGGTTCGCCCTGCCTCAACCTGCATGAACCGGAGGTGCGGACCCATGTCCGACAAGCCCGAAGCCGGGCGGAACGCCAAGATGGAGAAGGCTCAGTTTCCGGAACCTGAAGCTACTTCGGTACACATCTTCCCCGAGTGGTGCAAAGGCTGCGGAATCTGTGTGGCCTTCTGCCCGAAACAGGTTCTTGAGATGGGCAAGGATCAGAAGGCCCATGTGGCGCATCCCGAAAAGTGCATCAGGTGCTACCTGTGCGCCAGGAGATGCCCTGATTTCGCCGTTTCGGTCTACGGAAACACCCGTAAGGCTGAGGACAAACGCAACGAGGGAAAGGACGGTGAGAGATGAGCGGAGTTCCCTGGGGAGAAACCAGGCTTGTACAGGGCAACGAAGCCGTTGCGCTCGGCGCCCTTGCCGCGGGTATAGACTTTTTCGCCGGATACCCCATCACACCTTCCACCGAGGTTGCGGAGATCCTCGCCCGTGAGATGCCCCTTGCCGGCGGCAAATGGATCCAGATGGAGGATGAGATAGCCAGCGTGAGCGCCATAATCGGCGCGAGCCTCGCTGGCGCCAGGGTCATGACAGCAACCAGCGGCCCCGGATTCAGCCTCATGCAGGAGGGGCTTGGTTACGCATGCATGACCGAGGTGCCAATCGTTATCGTCAATGTCATGAGGGCGGGACCTTCAACCGGTCTTCCCACCCAGGTGAGCCAGGGAGATGTGATGCAGGCACGCTGGGGAACCCACGGCGACCATCCTGTGATAGCGCTGGCTCCCTGCTCGGTGGCTGAGTGCTTCAATCTCTCGATAAGGGCGTTCAACCTTGCGGAGAGCTTCAGGACACCTGTGATCCTTCTTCCCGACGAGATCATCGGACACATGAGGGAGAGGTTCACCTTCCCCGGGAAAGATGAGCTCGAGATCCTTCCCCTCTCCGAACCCAATGTTCCCGTCGAGTGGTACGAGCACTACCACCAGACCGCGTCCGGCGTCAGCCCCATGGCCCGCTTCGGCAGGGGCTACCGGTTCCATGTAACGGGGCTGACCCACGATGTCCACGGGTTCCCCACCCGGCGCATCGACGAGGTCGTGCCCAAGATGAACCGCCTTAAACAGAAGATCACCAGAAGGCTCGATGACCTCGAACAGAACGAGATATACGGTGTGGACGAGAGCAGGGTAGTGGTGTTCGCTTATGGCTCTGTTTTCCGCAGCGCCATGGCTGCCCGCGATATCCTTGCGAAAAAGAAGAAGAAGATAGGGGTCTTCCGACCCGTCACGATCTGGCCCTTCCCGGACAGGACCGTGAAGGAGAAGCTTGACAACAAGGATGTCATTGTGGTCTGCGAGTTGAACCAGGGGCAGCTCATTCACGAGGTGGAAAGGCTTACCGCCGACAGCGTCCGGGTCGTGCCCATGCAGCGTTACGACGGGTACGGCATAACTCCCGAGCAGATCGTCTCGAAGGTCATGGAGGTGTCGTGATGGCGGCGCATCTTCCCTACGAGTACATTTACCTGAGGTATAAGAAGAAGTTTCCCCATGTGTGGTGCCCCGGTTGCGGGATCGGGATAGTCATGGGCTCGATCATCAGGGCCGTTGACTCCATGAACTGGGACATGAACGACATACTCCTGGTCTCCGGGATAGGCTGCACCAGCAGAATGCCGGTATACCTTGATTTCAACACCCTTCACACAACTCACGGAAGGGCGCTTGCGTTCGGTACCGGCGCCAAGCTTGCCAACCCGGCCCTGAAGGTCATTGCCGTGATGGGTGACGGCGATGCCCTTGCCATAGGCGGCAACCACCTGATCCACTCCGCCAGGCGCAACATCGAGATAACGACCATCATAGTCAACAACAGCAACTACGGAATGACCGGCGGGCAGTTCTCCCCGACCACACCCGCAGGCGCATTCACCGCAACCACACCCTACGGGATGATGGAACCGGGCTTCGACATATGCTCGCTCGCCCAGGGGGCGGGGGCCGTGTATGTGGCCAGGGGTACGGTCTACCATGTCATGGAGCTCGACAAACTCATCGCCGGCGCCCTCGAGAAGCCAGGTTTCAGCGTGGTGGAAGTGCTTGCGCCGTGCCCGACCAATTTCGGCAGGGCCAACCGCCTCGGAGACGCCGTGAAGATGATGGAAAGCCTTCGCGACAGCACGATCACACAGGTGCAGGCGGAGAAGCTCCCCCCTGAGGAGAGGGTGGGCAAGACGGTGAGAGGGGTATTCATGGACCGCGAGGATCATGAAGGGTACACCGCCCGTTACGCACGGCTCTGCGAACAGGCCGCCGTGGGGGTGAGCGGAGAATGAAGTACACCGAAACAAGGCTTTCGGGGTCCGGCGGTCAGGGGCTTGGCCTCGCCGGGAGGATCCTCTCCCAGGCAGCCATCCTCGAGGGAATGTTCGTCTGCCAGACCCAGAGCTACGGCCCCGAGGCAAGGGGTGGAGCGAGCCGAACCGATGTGATCATCTCCGTGAAGGAGATCCTTTACCCCGAGTGCCGCGAGCTTGATGTTTTACTTGCCATGAACCAGGCCAGCACCGACAGGTTCGCGTGCAATGTGAGGGCGGGTGGAATGATCATCGTGGACTCAACCTTCGTCGACCAGCTTCCCGAAGGAAGGGTCTACGAGTTCCCCTTCACGTCCAGGTGCATCGAGATCACCGGAAAGGCCATCGCCGCGAACCTCATGGCCCTGGGAATGCTGGCGGGCCTCACCCGGTACTTCGCCCTGGAAACCTGGACAAGCGCAATCAAGTGCACTGTTCCGCCCCGCTTCATCGAGCTTAACCTCCAGACATTCGAGTTCGGCCACAAGGTCGGCAGGGAAGTGCTTCACATGGAGGAAGGAAGAATTCCTATGGCTTGGGACAGGAAAATGCCTGTTCCTAAAGCCATCCGGGATAAGTTCACAAGATAGGCGCGCAGGGAGGACATCGGGGGAGTAATTTGCTTTTTGGGGGAGCCTGTTGTATAGTCCATTTGCGCAGTTGCCTTTTTCAACAGCGCTTCTTTTAGAAGGAGGGGTTCATGAGATCAAAAGTTACTCTGTGTGTGGTTCTGCTCCTGGTAGTTTCCGGGACAGCTACTGCACTTCCATCCTACTGGGGCCTTCGCGGCCTTAACAGAGTGGTTGACGCACAGCCCATCGGCATCAACCAGTTCGCTATGGGAGTCTTCCTGCACAACGGCATTTCTCATGATGAGAGGCTCGCAGTCTTCGGTGACACAGAATTCATGGTCGAAGACATGGAACAGGATGTTACGGGCTACTTCACCATGGCCTACGGCATCAACGACATGATCGAGATCGCCGCTCGTGTGGGCTATGTCTACAACGGCCTGCAGCGCGACCTCGACAATCCAATGCGTGCCGCCAATACCGGCGAATGGGAAGAGGACGACGGCATAACCAACGCAGTCGGCACTCTCAAGGCCGGCTTCAACCCCACCGCTGACGGCCAGTTCTGGCTTGGCGCCATGCCGCTTATCGGCTTCAAGGTCTACAACGGCGGCGACAGCCCCTACGTGCAGAACTATGATGGTTACGACGGCATCTGGGTTCTTGATGAGCCCATGTTCAGAATGCGCCGTTCAATGATTCCGGAAGCCGAGATGTACTATGGGGTAAATGCTCTCATGAGCTACAACTCCGATTTCGGACTTGGTGTGCACGGCAACGTCGGCTACCACCTCTACAGCCAGAAGTTCGAATACACTGACCGTCGCTTCGACAACGATGGCGATGTCATCGCCACCCAGGATGTCAACATCGAAGTCAAGGACAATGTCATCGTACTGGGATTTGGCCTCGAGTACAAGACAAGGTTCGTTACCCCCTTTGCTGAGGCCGATTGGCGCATTTTCCTCGACCGCGAAGAAATGGATGGCAACGGCGAACGCTACGACGATCTCGGTGTGGCCACAGGCGGTTTCCGCTTCACAAGCAACTTCGGCATGGCCCTCGACATCGTGGGCACCATGAGCATCAGGAACTTCGACCCTGAATGGTCCGACCTTGGCCACGACCTCTACCAGTCCGGCCAGAACCCCACGGAAGAAGAACGCGCCGCCAGAGCTCCGTTCCCCATGGGCTATCCGGCTGACTACGGTTTCGGCGTGAACCTCATGTTCTCGTCCGACCTTCTTGAAAGCCCCACCAAGGGCACCCTGAGCGGTATCGTAACCGACGCCACAACCGGTGAGTTGCTCTACGCCCAGGTCAGCTTCCCCGCCACCACCATAATGCCCATTTCCACGACCCAGGGTTTCTACACCGTCAAGCTTCCTGCCGGTTCAGTGCCGGTGCAGGTCACTGCTGACGGCTATGTCCCCATGAACGAAACCGTGGTGATCGCTGCCGGGCAGAGCATCACCCGCGACTTCGCGATGCAGCCGGTTCCCGGCAACGGTATCCTCACCGGTACCGTCACCAATGGCGAAACCCAGGAAATCCTTCGCGCCAGCATCAGCATCCCCGACCTTCCCGCGGGCTACGACGGCAGCACGATGTGCGATGTCCACGGCGTTTACAGCCTTGAGCTTCCCGAAGGCACCTGGACGCTCAAGTCCGAAGCCCCGGGCTTCATCACCGTAACCCGCCGCGTGACCGTTCTCGCTGACCAGACAGTCATCCAGGACATCCAGATGCGCCCCGAACTCGTCGAGGGCCAGGTTCTCGTCTTCAACAACATCTACTTCGACTTCGACAGCTCCAACATCAAACCCGAGAGCTTCTCCATCCTCGACAACGTCGCCCAGACCCTTCTTGCCAACGAGGGCATCAGGGTTCGCATCGTCGGCCACACCGACAGCGACGGCAGCAACAGCTACAACCAGGGCCTCAGCGAGCGCAGGGCTCAGTCCGTGTTCAACTACCTTGTCGGCAAGGGTGTTCCCGCCAGCCACCTCAGCAGCATCGGTGCCGGTGAGGAAAGACCCATAGTTCCCAACACCAGCCCCGCCAACAAGGCACAGAACCGCCGCATCGAGTTCGAGATCCTCGGACGCTAGACGGCCGGTGTATCACTGGGGGCGGGCTTCGGCCCGCCCCCTCTGCTTATCCCAGATCGAGGACCTCCTGGCACCACAGCCGCTCCATCCGCATCTCGCTGAAAAAGAGCTGCTCACTGAAGGCTGAGAATGTTTCGGCAAGGGCTGAAAGCTCGGGAAAGCCTTCAATGAGCAGCCCGATGTCGTGCTCGAGAAGGTCGGAGGGGACCTGCCCGGGTCTGTTCCATGGAACGACGACCAGAGATTCCTGTGAGCATGCCGAAAGCCAGCCGGGGTCGGCATCGAAAGCGGCGATGACCGTGGTTCGGAGCCTGCCCTGGCGACCGAGCACCGAGGCGGTTCTGTCAATGTAGTCCCGGGGGCGGGTTATTGCCGAGACAAGGGCCGGAAGGTCTACGGGGAATGCCCCGGAAGCCTCGATAACAACATCCAGAACACAGTACGGATCCGTCCTGAACCTTTTTTCCGCGGCGGAGATGATACTGTGCCGCCGTTCCCAGAGCCTTTCGCCCCTGACCCTCAGTACTGAATGGCGTCCAGAAAAAACGGGTTCAAAGGGGCTGTCAAGGTCGAGCAGCGTCGTGTGCGGCCAGTCGCGGCAGAGAACGGGCCGGGGCTCCATGTCCAGATCGAAGCCGAGAACGGAACCGAGTTCGTCGCGGGCGCAGGCCAGATGATCGAGGGTCAGCCCCGGAAGGCCGGTCACCCAGTACGGTGGACGGTCCATGAACTCAAGGCCGATGCCATCGGCCATTTCTCTCAGCAGTGTACCGGGAAGAACCGAGAGGTAGAATGCCTGAACGCTCTTCCCCAGTCCCAGGCTCACGAGCCTTTCGCCGGCTTCCAGTATGCGTTCGGGTGAATCACCGGGGAGTCCGAAGATGAGGTCGACTATCGGTTCGACCCCCGCGTTCTTCAGTTCGACCGCACCCATCAGGGTTCTCCCGGGATCGTCATGGCGGCCCATTGCCTGCAGCACGCGGCGGTTCGTCGTCTGCAGACCCACCTCGACCGAGTGGAAGCCTGCCACGGCCAGTGCTGACGGGTCGAGGTTCGCGAGGCCCGCCCTGACCTCGGCGAAGCACGACAGCCCCATTCCGCGCATTCCCGCAAGCAGCCCGGCGAGGTCACTCCTTCCGTTGAACGTGGGATCGAGGAAGACGAACTCAGACCGCCCGGCTCCGCGGTGTCTCTTGAGGTTTCTGAGGACCGCTGCTGCGGGGGAAACACGCGGTTGGGGGCAGATGCGCCGGTAAGCGCAGTAAGCGCAATGGTGCGGGCATCCCCGCACAGTTTCGATGTGTGCCGGGAGGTCACCGGAGCCTTCCAGGTGTCCGGTGAAGTAGGGGTCGGGCCAGTGGTCCGGCAAAAACGTGCATTTTCCCGTTGATGTGAACCCCGACAGGGTTTCGGCAAGCTTCAACAGTTGAGGTACGTTCCCCAGGTTCGTCGCGAAGCTTTCGCCCTCTCCCTCAACGAGCAGGTTGAAAGCCCCGGATTCCCTTAGCCACAGGTTGTCCTGCGTGACTTCAGGGCCGCCGCCCAAAACGAAAACACCGGGAAGGGCTTTCCTTATCTCAGCAGCGAGCCAGGCGCTTCTCTCCGCGTTCCACATGTAAAGGGTGAACACGACGACCCGGGGTCCGCGTGCCGTGACCATGGACAGGATCTCGGAATCGGAGAGGCTGTCGCACAGCTCCCCGGGAACAACGCTGTCCAGGGGAAGCCCCGCCGCCGCTGCCAGCCTTGCGGGAGCCAGCGGAATGTTTCCGGTGGGTTCGAAACCACAGCCCGGATGCAGCGGAAGCTGGATAAGCAGGGTTTGCGGTTCAGACACCTGGAAAGCCCGACAATGTGGAGTAAAGGAGCGCCAGGGTCGAAAGCGCGATGAGAACGTGTGCCGCTGGATGATGCGGTTTTTTTACCCCGAAGACCACACATGTGGCAATCACAAGGAGAACGGAAACGATCAGGTGAAGTCTGAAGGAAAGATCACCGATCCCTCCTGCGAACATTGCGCCGACTGCGATCAGGGCGAAAGGTATGCATGCCGTGCAGACCCTTCCCGCCCAGTAGTCGGAGAATGCCATGGGAGGGTTGCTTTTGAACATGCTGCTGTTTTCCCTGAAAAGCGCCCTGGCGGCGTAGGTGACCGAGAAGGCCAGCGCGGTGGCGTTAAGAGCCCTGAGAAACACCAATCCGAGAGAAAAAGCAGTGAACCAGTTGCTGCCGGGAACACCGGAACCGGCAGGCGATCTGAGAAGGCTCAGAATGATGAAAACGGATTGAAAGACCTGCATCTCCCCCAGAACGGACCAGTGACGGAGAACCTGGCGCCCCAGCATGCGAAACAGCTGGAGGGCCATGGCGGTCATGGCCATCTGTCCCGAAACGTTCGGGAGCAGACGATGGGTGGTCGTGTCAAGTTGAACCAGTAACAGAGCAAGACCCGCGAGCTGGACCATCCTGAGGCGCTCCAGCATCCTGAGGCCACTGATTTCAGCATCGGACCGGTCCTCGGGCGCCAGAAGGGCTTTGCGGATGACTCCCCTCCGGATCAGTGACTGGAAAAGGACTTCCTCCAGCGCCAGCAGTATAAGGACAAGGATCCCTGCGATCATGTGCGGCATGAACACCCTCCGGCCTTCCAACAATGCAAAAACATAACAAATCAGCCGCCTCCGTGGTGACGGTGCATCTCTCAGGGGTTCGTGGGCGGTCGGGGATAAAAACGCCATATAACACTGTCATTGTCAACCGGAACGGCCTGACGGGGGAAGGAAACGGACAAGGTGAAGGTAACAGTGAATGAAGAAGGGTACACGGTCGAGGGGCAGCGCTTTGCGGGAAGCGTACAGACCCTGCAGAATCCCCTGCCGGTGTTCCACCCGGGAGGCAGGGCATGGGTGCTTTACTCGCCCGGTTCTCCTGAGACAAGCACTCTGTACCCCCACCCCTGACCAGCCCGTTCATGGCACTCCTTTATGTAAGTGTTCCGCACTTGCCCCCGCAATCTAATTTGCTATTCTTCAAACCTTGCCGGTTCAGGGAAACAGAAACGTACTGAAGGGGGTTGCCCGATGCAACTGCTTGATAAGCTTGAGTATCTGCTTGAAAAACGCGGCGCCGCTGTCCGGGGAAACCTCTCCAGGGAGGCCATGATCGATGCCTCGGTGAAAAACCGTGACGCCATGGTCATGAAGTGTGGCGCCCTGGCCACCTGGACCAGACCCGAATCCTCCGGGCGGAGCCCCAAGGACACGGTCATCGTGAAGCGGCCCGAGAGCAGCGATCTCGTGGACTGGACCAGCCCTAACAACCTTCCCCTCGCCCCGGAAACCTTCGACATGGTCTGGGAGGATGCGCTCAGTGTTCTGGAGAAGGTCCCTGGAATTTTCATCACCGACAGGGTGGTTGGCGCTGATGCCGGGTACGCCCTTCCGGTGAGGGTGGTCACCGACACCGCCCTGACAGCGCTTTTCACCGACAACATGTTCAGACCGGTGCCGGCAGACCTTCACAGGTCCGTTTTCCACACCAGGCCCTACACCCTCGTTGTCCTTCCGAACCACAAGCTCGACCAGGTCCGCTACGCCGGCAGGCTCAGGAACGATCCGGCTCTGGGCGGCGCCTCCACCATGGTCGTCGCCATGGACATGGACAGGATGCTGGGCATCGTGTACGGCAGCGCGTACTGCGGAAGCGTGAAGAAGCTGATCTTCACCGTGATGAACTACCTGCTTCCAGCCGAAGGCGTGCTTCCCCTGCACTGCAGCGCCAACGAGGGTCCGGACGGGAGCTGCGCACTCATGCTGGGGTTGTCCGGCACTGGCAAGACAACGCTTTCCGCTGACGCGTCCAGGTCTCTTCTCGGCGACGACGAACACGGCTGGAGCGATCACGGGACGGCCAACTTCGAGTACGGCTGCTACGCCAAGCTTGTTGACCTTTCCGCGGAGAAGGAACCCGATATCTACAGGGCGTGTTTCCACGACGACGACTTCCTTCGTCACGGCGCCATCATCGAGAACGTAATGGTCTACCCCGACGGGAGCTTCGACCTTTTCGACAAGAGGCTCACCGAGAACTCGCGCGGCAGCTACCCCCTGAGTTTCCTGCCCAGCATCAAGGAGTCAAGCACCGGCGGTCACCCGGGAACCATCGTCTTTCTCACCGCCGACGCCAACGGGGTTCTCCCTCCCATCTCCAAACTCACGATGAACCAGGCCATGTTCTGGTTCCTCATGGGCTACACAAGCAAGCTCGCGGGGACCGAAACGGGCATCGTGGAGCCCGTGAGCACGTTCAGCCGTTTCTTCGGCGGACCCTTCATGCCGCTGAAACCCGGCGTTTACGCCGGCATGCTGGGCGAAAAACTCGAGAAGCACAGCACCGAAGCCTTTCTTCTGAATACGGGATGGAGCGGAGGCCCCTTCGGCATCGGGAAGCGCATCAGTCTTCCACTCACCAGGGCCATGCTGAATGCAGCTTTGAACGGCGGACTCCACAACGTGCCGTGCGTCCCCGACCCTTATTTCAAGGTGCTCGTGCCCCTGACCTGCCCCGGTCTTTCCGATTGCGGGATACTCAACCCGGGCAACACATGGTCAGACCCCGAAGCCTACCACGAACGGGCGTCGAAGCTGGCGGGAGAATTCGCCGCGCATTTCCGCAAGGCTTACGGAACCAGCGACCTTGATGAAAGTATCATCAGGGAGTGCCCTGGCCTCAACTGACGGGACGGTTCGCATTTGCACGCACTGGCGCTCACGGCCCTGTTACTGACCGGGGTTTTCAATTCGCTGGTTCCCCACCCGGGAGACCAGGAGGGTAAAGCTGCCGTACCAACCTCCTACGGGTGCATGGTGGCGGGGAACACCCCCTATGGCGGAAGCGGCGACACCCAGGTTCTGCTTGCGGGTTTCGACCACGCGGGAGAGTTGCTCTGGGTCGATTCACTGGTCAGGGGAAGAAGCTGCAACCTCATATCCATGACCGCCGTTGAGGGGGGAATGGTCATCACGGGCTCCATGACCGAAGACGAAGTGGGCGTCATGGCCATGGCACTTTTCGTAGACGAGAACGGACAGGTCCTGTGGGAGTACCGGAACAGGGTGAGCAACGAGCACTTCACAGCGGCGTGCCAGGGAACCGACGGCACCATACTCTGCGCCGGCGGCACGACCAACGAGGGAGCGGGTGGGTTCGATGTGGTGTTGGCCGCCATGGACCCTGACGGCACCCTTCTTTGGAGGAAGACGCTGGGAACCGCTGACGAGGAGACAGCTCACCATGTGGCGCCCTGCTCAGATGGCGGTTACATCATTTCCGGGCTGGCCATGGGCTGGGGAGCGGGGCTGGGGGATTACTGGATAATCCGCACCGACTCGCAGGGCGACACGCTCTGGAGCACGACCTGCGGCGGACCCCAGTTCGACTACCCCTGGAGGACCATCCAGCACGGTGACTGTTTCTACGTTACAGGCTCCACTCTCTCTTTCGGCATGGGCAGCTACGACTGGTGGACACTGAAGCTGGACGACCAGGGCGGGATCGTCTGGGATACAGTCTGGGGCGGCAAGGGCACCGACACCAGCATGGCGCTTACAGTAAGCGAAGGCAGGGCGGTCGCAGCCGGTTTTTCCGAACCCGAGACAGGCAACATCGTTCAGACCGTTGTGATCTTCGACGAAGAGGACGGTGAGGTTCTTGCCGAGTGGGTGTACGACGCCGGCCTGGTGAGGCAGATCACAGCGTTGCCCGGCGGAGGGTTCCTTCTCGGCGGTTCGGGCATTCTGATCGGCGAGGACGTGATGGCGAAGGAAGTAGACGCCCAGGGCAGCTGCCCTCCGCTTGGGATATCGGGAAGCGTCACCCCGAACGCTCCGGTGCTCACACCCAACCCCGCCTGTGGAATGGCCGAGTTCAGAACGTCCCCCGGCGCCACTGCCGTGCAGGTGTTCGATCTGTCGGGCAGGCTGGTCTGGGAGGGTGCTCCAACCGACGGCGCACTCCATCTGGACGTGACGGGGTTCAGGACCGGTGTCTACCTGGTGTCAGACGGCGTGGCGCTGCCTGCAAGGCTTGTGGTGCTCAGATGAGACTTCTTCGTGGTTTTGGCATATTGAAAGCGGTCCTTGTTTCGAAGGAGGGATGAGACGATGAAGTTTACAGCGGTATTGTTTCTGGCGGCTGCGGTTCTCCATGCCGGCGGCCATGGAGACAGGGCTTCCCTCAGTTTTTCGGTTGGAGCCGGAGTGCTTACTCCCTGGCTCTTCAGCGAGGACACCCAGGCCGGAACGGGTTTCGGGGGGATGCTCGGTGTGGAAACGCCCATGACCCAGGGCAATCAGTTCGCCCTCAAGGCGGGGTTCTTCACTGCCGGCACCGACAACGAGGCTTTCAGCTCAGTGGCGTTCGTTCCTCTCACCCTGAGCTACCGGATGTACCCCTTCTACAGGCGTTATGCCGGCCCCCGGGGCATCGAACCCCTCATCGGCATCCATGCGGGCGGGGTACTGGCCTGGGACAGTGCCGAGGGTGACGGCGAAAGCACGACCACCGGAGGAGGGATAGTCGGTGTTGAACTGGGTGCCCGGGTTCCGTTCGGCTGGACCAACTACTTCGAGCTTTCGGCAACGGCCGACTTCATGCCCCTCGGCGCATCCCTTGCGGGCGAGGAGAAGGAGTGCGGCGCTCTGAGGCTCATGGCTTCGGTGGTGTTCTAGGCCTTACCTGACAAGCACGAACCTTACGCTCTCGGAGCGGTCGGGGAGCCTCAGGACAGCGGTATAAACGCCCGCCGTGCCGGTGAATCCGAAGAGGTTGCCGCCCGGGGGAAGGGGTTCGGCGCATACCCTTGAGACAAGCCTTCCCGACAGGTCGTAGATGTCCAATGTCACCTGTTCAGGTTCCGGAAGGGTCACCAGAAGTTCAGCGCCGTTCCGGCACGGGTTTTCCAGAACACTCAGGACCCGGGGACCCGGAACCGAAGCCGACGTCTCATCAGCCACACCTCCGAAAACCGGTATCTCAAGGGCGCTAAGGTAGTAACCGCCGTCGGTTCCCTTGAAGGCCCAGTACACATGCGACCCCGACATTGTCAGCCCCAGGGATTCCAAAACCGGCACGGGGCAGGGCTCGAGACCGTACTGGACGTAGACATCGCCTGACCTCCAGAAAAAATGGAACTGGTGATCGTACCTGGTGGTGACGATGAGGGCGGGGAACTCATCATATGAAAGGGTGGCAATCTCGTGGGCCAGTATGCCGCCAATGACACCCGTCACCGCAGGCAGGGCCGTCGCGCTGCTTCCGGAACCATCTGTCTCCATTCCGTACAACTGCCATGGCGGCGCTGCCGATGCCTGGAAAAGAATGTCGGACATGCCGCCTCCGAACCAGGTATCGAAGTCCATCGCGCTTCCGCCGGTCGGGTCGGGGTTGGGGAACGAACTCCATGAATCGGAGCCGTCGGAATGAAGGATGAGCAGGGGTGCCTGGCCGTTGTTTATGTAGTATTCGTGGGTGTTCGAGGGGTCCCACGCAACCCCGAAACCCGTTGAGGCTCCTTCGGGCAGCGCGATCCCGCCCTCGTAAGCGCACCCCCACGGGTCGGCCAGGAACAGCTTGCCGTCGGCATTGCTTCGCAGGACCATCTGGCCGGTATCCCAGTTGTAGCTTATGTCCTGTATCTCAGTGACGTAGGGCACCTGCCACGTGTCCACCACGTATATCTCGATGTCCTGGTATTCCGCAACGGGGCATGCCGTGGGCAACCCCGAGAGAACGACGATGACTAGTGGTGTCATACCCGCCTCCTCTGAGTAGGTTCAACCTTCAGACTACCGATAACACGCCCCGCACGCCCAGTCAAGCGCCGTCATGTTCATGGGAATAGCTGAACGCCGGTCAGCCTTCGGTCGTGGTGGAAAGAACCGACGCCCCGAGCTGGCCACAGGCGCCCTGAACATCCGAGCCCCGTGACTTTCTGAGCGTGACGGCAGGGCAGCGTGGAAAGAGGTGAGCCATGAATGCGCTCACCGTGCGTTCGTCGGGCCTTTTCCAGGGAAGGCCGGTAACCCGGTTGTAAAGCAGGAGGTTTATCTTGCAGGGCAACCCCTGTGCGAAGTCGGCCAGGGCGTCGGCCTCCCGTTGCGAGTCGTTGACACCCGCGATCAGGCAGTATTCGAGGGTGACCCTTCTTCCCACGGCATCCGTCCAGGCCACAAGGCTCTGCTTGAGGTGGTGCAGGCTTGTGGCCGCAGCGGCAGGGACCAGCATCTCCCTGGTTCTCGCAACAGCGCTGTGGAGTGAGAGGGCCAGGCCGTACTGTCTGCCCAGTTTGGACAGTCTCTCGATCCCATTTGGAAGCCCAATGGTGGAGATGGTGATCTTTCTCTGGCCTATGCATATCCCCGAATCGTGGCTTACTACCAGAAGGGCTGGAAGCACCTGGTCGAGGTTGTCAAGCGGTTCGCCCATACCCATGAGCACGACGTTCGATATCCTTTCCGACGAGGCTTTTCTTAGCGCGTAGAGCTGGGCCGTGATCTCGTGGGCGGAGAGGTTTCGCCTGAAGCCCACCTGTCCGGTCATGCAGAAGGCGCACTTCATTTTACACCCGACCTGGGTGGAGAGGCAGGCTGTAAGCCGTGGAGGGTCGGGGATCAGGACCGATTCGGCCACCAGCCCGTCGGGAAGCCTTAAAAGGAACCTCTGTGTGCCGTCGTCGCCGTCGGCCCTTTCGATGGTTTCGAGGACGGTAAGGCAGGCGCACTCCGAAAGCCTTTCCCGAAGCGCTTTCGGGATGTCCGTCATGTCTTTGAAGGATTCAGCGCCCCTGTGGTGGATCCACGAGAAGAGCTGCCTTGCCCTGAAGGGCCGTTCGAGAAGCTCGCCCGCAACCCAGTCCTCAAGTTCGTCCCACGGCATGCCCGTGAGGTTCTGGACCGGGGTATATTTGGATCCGTCAACCATGCTCATGATCATGATGGAGGAAAGATAATGGCAAAGCGCATCGGCATCATAGGAGGAAGCGGCCTGTACTCCATTCCCGGTATCACGGTGAAGGGTGTGGAGAATGTGGAGACGCCGTTCGGAGAACCCTCCTCCCCGGTGGTGCTGGGGGAGCTTCACGGAGTTGAGACCGCGTTCATGGCCAGACACGGCGAGGGCCACAGATACACACCGTCCGAGGTTCCCTACGCCGCCAACATATACGCGCTCAAGTCTCTGGGGGTCGAAACGCTTATCAGCTTCAGCGCTGTGGGAAGCCTGAGTGAGGAGATAGCCCCCAGGCACTTCGTGGTGCCTGACCAGCTGTTCGACAGGACGCTCGGGGCCCGGAAGAACACTTTCTTCGGCCGGGGCGCCGTGGCACACGCCTCATTCGGAGACCCGTTCTGCAAGTCTTTGCGAGGTGTTCTCACCCGCGCCGCCGAGTCTGCGGGGGCTGTCGTTCATTCCGGCGGAATCCTTGTCGTGATGGAGGGCCCAGCCTTCAGCACCAGGGCGGAGAGCAATTTCTACAGGTCGATGGGCGCCTCCGTTATCGGCATGACGGCCCTCCCCGAGGCCAAGCTTGCCCGTGAAGCCGGCATCTGCTACGCCACCATTGCCATGAGCACCGACTACGACTGCTGGCGCGAGGCCGGCGAGGAAGTAACTGGCGCCATGGTGTTCCAGGTCATGCAGGACAACGCTGCAATGGCCCTTGACGTGCTTGGGAAAGCCCTTGCCCTTCTTGGGAGTTCCGATGCCCGTGTTCCGTGCCGGTGCAGGGAGCCGCTGGGCGTGGTTACCGGTCATGACAAACGGGACGGTGAGCTGATGAGCGCGCTGGAAGTTGTGCTGAGGCGCTGATGAGCACGGTGGGGGAGATTGGGGAGAGGGGTTTTTTGAGGCTTCTCATCAGTGAGCTGGGGCTGGACCTTGCCGGTGATGACGGAGCGGTGCTTCCCGGCATTCCTTCCCCTGTGGTGACCGTCGATTCGTACTTCCAGGGCGTACACTTTCAGAGGTGGTGGTGTGCGCCTGAACGGCTCGGCCGAAGGCTTCTGGAGGCCACCCTCTCAGACCTGGCGGCCATGGGTGCGGAACCCTTGTGGTTGTTCGCCGCGATAAGTCTTCCCCCCGAAATGGAGGTCGACTGGTTGCTGGGTCTCTACAGGGGGCTGACAGGGCGGCCGGACTGCCGGCTGGCGGGGGGAGAGACAGTTCGGGGGGAAACCTTCGGCATCACACTGACGGCCATCGGCTCTCTGGAAGGGGCTCCGCTGCTGCGCTCGGCTGCGGTTCCCGGCGAGGCCCTGTTCTTGACCGGCCCCCTGGGGCGAACCCTCTCTTCCCCCGGGCTTCTCGATGAGTCGAGGACAAGGGCATTGTCACCCCTCGAAACTGAACAGGTAAGGCTTTTTCTCGAGCCAAGGGCCAGGTTCGACGCCTCACGGATCATTCGGGCAGCGGGGTGCCGGTGCGCCATCGACATATCCGACGGGCTTGCAAGCGAGGCGGCGCACATAGCAGGTGAAAGCGGGGTGAGGGTCTGCGTGTCAATCGAAAGCGTACCCCTGGTGCCCTACGCCGAGGGGAGACCCGGAGAGGCGTTTCGTGCCGGTGAGGATTACGAGCTTCTTTTCACCGCCCGGGCGGGAAGCGTTTTTCCGGGGTGTTTCCAGGTCGGGTGGATCGAGGCGGGGGAAGGTGTTTTCCTTGTTCATCCCGACGGTCGCACCGAGCCCCCCGGGGAAGGTTACGACCACTTCACCTGATGGGGCTTTCCCCATGCGGGATGAGGTGGAAGCCCGGCATCGAGTAATCCAGCACCAGTGTGTAGCGGGACAGTATGCCGCTTCCCAGGATGCCGTCGAAGCGGGACAGTGGTCCCATGTCATCGAAGACCGACGCTTCACCGCACGCGATGGTGGCGCCCGCCAGTTCCAGCGACTCTACAGCGAAAAGCCTGACCGTTCCACTGCCGCCCACGGCCTCGACCCGGGATTCCCGGTACGGCCTGTCCAAAAGTGCTTCGCCCCTGCTCTCCATGAAAGTGCGGGTAAGGTGGAGGGTGCCCCCGGCCCCTGTGTCGAGAAGCAGGGTAACGGGTATGCTGTCCTCGATCACGGCCTCGAATGATATCAGGCTCATCGAGAGTTCGCCCTGAACCCTCAGCGCTCCCGGGGGAGGGGTGTACTCGCCGGGACGGTGAAGCGTGAGGGTACCGGCGGGGTAATCGATCTCGGTGATGAACCTGCTGAGGAAATCGTACCCGAGTATCATGTCAATGCTTCTGCCCGTGGCGGGAAGGAACGCGTCGCGTATGGAAAGCACCGCGGGCATCTGGCCCCTCAGGACCGCGCCCGCGACTTCGTAGCTGTCTACCGGGGCGAATGAGAACTCCTGCGATCCGCCCAGCCCCTGGGCCCTGAAGGCCCCCTCGGAAAGCAGCCCCAGCTCACGGGCAAAGGCGCTGTCGAGCAGAGTGGCACCCGCTCCGCTGTCCAGCACTGCCAGGGCTTCACGGCCGTTGACCCTGACGGAAAGGTAGATGTGCCCGCCGTGGAGTTGAAACGGCTCGGGCGTTCCGGAGACTGTGAGCTGCCAGTCCGGAGCGCCGGGGATCAGCGAGAAGATGCTGTCGTGAAAAAGGTGGGCTGTGTTGAATTCGGTCAGGATATTCCTGCTGGTGCTTTCCATGCCCATCTCGGGCAGAACGTCCCGGGTGGAGAGGGCGATCGTCACCCCGTCGACGACTGTGAAGTCAGCGGGGTATTGAACCATCGTCATTCCCATGGCAGTGGTGATGAGGGCAACCGGCAGCCCTGACTCGCACGAGATGCAGTAGACGACCGGTGTCTCGATGTCGAGCAGCACGAGGGACACCCGTTCGAAGGCAACCAGTGAGTCGCCAAGGTACTCGAGGTTCTCACCGCCCAGAAAAGCGCCGTTGAAAACCGTGGCCCTGGCGCTTTCAAGCTGTGAAAGCCCATCCTGGCCGGCCTGGGCCAGGTTGCCGTTCCTGTCGAGGCTCCACACGCTGTCGCCCAGGAACAGCATGTTCTGCTCCACCGGGCCAAGCGAGACCCTCACCCTTCCCATGAAGGGCTCCCGGACCCACCAGGCCTCGCTCAGCCCCGAAAGGCCGGCCATGTTCAGGCTGTCTACGGTGTGCACGGACTGAATCCCCTCAAGGGTCTCCCTTCCGCCCAGGGCGTTTAAGTAAGACTCGATTGTGCCGCCAAGATCCGTGCCTGACGGTCCGGAGCAGGCCGACAGGGTGAAAAGGGCGGAAAGCCCGGCTGTTTTCAGCATGATCAACTCACCTTCCGTTGAAATACGCCCTCATGTTCATCTCGAGGTTCGAGCTGATCCCGGAGTAGAGGGCGCTCAACTCACAGCCATCGGTGTAGTCAAGGTTCCAGAGCGGTATCATGTCGGAGGGGCAGTGACCCACTGCCATCATCGAGTCGGTCCTCATTAGGAGTGGATCGATGGGCAGGCCGGGAACGACCGAATCGAGTACTGTCCAGGCGTGGAAGACCAGGCTGTCTCCCCGGAACATCACACCGCCGGCCACGTGGATCGGCACAAGGGTTTCCCGGGCCTGTTCGGCCAGTTCCCGTGACATTTCCAGGCAGGGGCCGGGATCGGCCCGGGTTCCCTCGACCCGTCGCGCAATGTCCATGAGGGCTCTCAGGGTATCGTCTCCAAGAACGGGATGTATGGGTCTGAAGGTGTGGGGCCGCTGGTTGACCCTCAGCCTGATCGTTCTGAAAACCCTGGCTCCCGGGGCAAGGGAGTCCACCACGCACGTCAGCACCGGACCTCCTCCGGAGAAGTCGCTCTCGAGAACGCGTATGGTCTGGTATGGCTCGTGTGAGGTGGGTCTTGGAAGCATCAGCACAACGTTCCTGACCGTGGTGGTACCCCTGTTCCTGAGGCATGCCTCCAGAACGAGGGTTGTGTCGAGGATGGACACCCCCCTCAGCCTGTCGCTGAGCCAGCCGGGGGTGGAGGGGCTTGTCTGGGCAACCGCCAGGGCATAGACCCTTGCCGCGTCGGTGAACCTTCCGGCCAGTTCCAGAAGCCTTGCCAGCTCAACAACTCCCGCGCCGTCGGCTCGCGCCCCCTGTTCGGCAAAGAGCAGCGCTCGAAGGGGCACCTCCCTGATGGTAAGCAGCGCCACTGCGCTGTCGGAGGGACAGTAAGGCACCAGCAGAAGAACGGTGAGAAGCGCCGTCATTTCCTGAGGACCGCCACAGGGTCCATTGAGGCGGCCTTGCCCGCCGGTACCATGGCGGAGAGGATGCTCATGCCCACAGCTGCCAGTGCAGCGATCAGGGTGCTTGCAGCCGAAACCCTCACCGGGAGATTGTCGTGGAAGGAGTAGACGTCAGGGAGGCTCACGAGCCCCGTGGATGACAGGATGTGGCACCCGAGAAGACCAAGGCCGACGCCCAGCAGAGCGCCCGTGACACCCACGAAGACCCCTTCCCAGAGGAATATCCTGGCCACCAGTGCGTCGCTTCCGCCCATGGCCCTGAGTACGGCGATGTCGCGCCGCCTTTCGACCACGCTTCTTGCAACGGTTCCCATGATGTTGAACGTCGCCACGAGTGTTATCAGCAGCAGGGCGGCCACGGATCCCAGCCGCTCGAGCTGCATACTGGCCGCGAGTGCCGGGTTCCGCTGTTTCCAGGTCATGACCTGGAGCGAATCGGGAAGGAAGGCCTCGAGCGCCTGCCTCGCGGTCTCTTCATCGCACCCCGCTGCGGGAGTCACCTGAATCCCGCTCAACCCTCCACCGGGCATGAACATGCGGGCTGCCACGGGGAGGGGGACCCACGCCAGGTTCCTGTCGTTGGCGGGCAGACCCGTTTCAACGGCGCCCGTGAACACCGCGCGGGCGCTGCTGGAACGGCCAGAAAAAAGGCTTCTCGGAGGGAAGAAGATGATCGTGTCGCCCGAGCCGTGCATGAACTCATCGGCGAGGTAAAGGCCCATGATCACACCTGGGAGACCTTCCGTGTCTTCGAGGGTGCACGAACCCCACACCATAAGCGAGTCTATTCCCGGGAAAAGGGGAACACCCGTTGGAACTCCCCGGACAAGACAGCCCGTTTCGATGTTTCTTGCCGGAAGCCTTGCGATGGCCTCTCCCTGGATGTAAGGAACCGCGGAGGCGACTTCGGGTAGTTCCAATATGCTCTCCATGAAATCCGGGTTGTCGGGTACAACCCCGGCTCCCGCGGGGAGAACGGCAAGGGAGGCGTCAACGTTGACAACGCTCTCCGTGATGAAATGCTCGAGGCCGTCCAGAACGCCCATGACCACGACCAGGGCGGCGACGCCAAGGGCGACCCCTGCCACGCTCACCACGGTGCTGAACGCGACCCTTTTCCGGGACGGATGGCGCCTCAGACACCGCCATGCTATTCGAAAGGATACGGAATCGAAGCCGGGTTTCATGGCCAAACCGGAACCTCCACGGGCAAAGTGAACTGCTATTATATATGGATCGCCAGTGGGGCCACGATCTTAACCGGGAGGGTTTCTGCATGACGGGTCTTCAGGTTCTTCTCGCGGTCCTTGCAGGAAGTTTCGCCACTTCAGTCGAGACGGGAACAGCAACCCTGGCGCCCCAGGGCGGAGCCTTTCGCCCCGAACTGCCGGGGATGCACTGCGTGCCCTCCACAGGTGGTGTTCTAAGACCAGCCCGGGTTTTCCTTGTTCCCGTTCCCCCGGGTGTCCGGCCGGTGCTCGACTTCAGTGTCGATGCCGTGCTCCCCACGGGCTGGGACGACATGCCCTGGGCTCTGGTCCCTTCCGTTGAGGGGTCAGGCATGGAGATGACCGAGATCAACGCATCGACATCCTCGGTGCTTCCCAGCGACGCGGTCACCATGAGGGTCATCCCCCTTGCGGGCACCCGTGTAGCAATGATCACAGTGGATCCGTTCTGCTTCGGCGACCTTTCCAGGTACGCCTCAAGGGTCAGCTTCAGTGTCTCATGGCCGGAAAGGGGCGGCAGCAGGCCTCTTGCGGGAAGCCTTCTCGAGGGAGTGGCACCCGAGGGATCTCGCTGGTGGCGGGACCGGCTGCGTTCCCCCGAAAGCCCGTTCTGGGGAAAACCATGGGCCAGGATAAAGGTCACCGAAACCGGCTTTCATGCCGTCACCTGCCAGCAGCTTCAGGATGCGGGATGCCAGGTTGCCGGCATGCCGTCGGCATCTTTCTCCATGCTCTCAGGCCCGGGAATCCCCTTCGACCTCGATGACTATGCCGACGAACACCTGCCCATACCTGTGGCGCTCTCGGTCTCGGACGGCGGCGACGGCGTATTCGACCTGGCCGACACTCTCTTCTTCTACGGCTCAGCCCTCGTGAGAACGGTTGCGGAGGGCGACAGCCTCGGTCACACGTGGCACAGGTACGACGACTCCAATACGTACTGGCTAACTTGGGGCGGCTCTCCGGGGGTCAGGATGGAAACAGTCGACGCCTCGCTTCAGGGGCATCCCCAATGGGGACCCACCGCTCCCCACCTGGTCTGGCTCGAACAGGACTACACCTGGCACGTCGAAGAGGACAGGACGG
>JAWOHL010000025.1:0-8760 GCA_046485185.1 Candidatus Fermentibacteraceae bacterium | reverse complement strand
GCTTCTGACCCTTCTGCTGCTCCTTCGATACTTGAGGGATTTCTCCCTCATGTGCATGGAGACCTCGGTCCTGCTGCCCGCAGCGTTCCTGCTTCTGATCTCGTTCGACGGTCTGCAGAGGGAATCGGGCAGGGGGCGCTTGTGGACCATGGGTGTTCTTGTCGCCCTCACAACGGCATCAAGGTTTGATTCAGCCCTGCTGTGCGCAGTTCTGGTCTTTTCGGCAGTTGCGACATGCGGCCGGAGGGCTTTGCTTCCCATTCTGCTTCCGGGGGCTGTCCTGCTTCTGGGTTACGCCGCGTTGAACCATTCCTTCATGGGAACGCCGGCTTCAGTATCGGGAATGATGAAGGCGTCGGGATTCGACTTCAACCGGATCTTCGCGGCTCAGCTCTTTCAACTCGGAGAGCCTCTGGGTGTGCGCAGCCCCTGGGGGCTCTATCTTCTCTTCCTGCTTCTCGCTATTCCGGTATCATTCATGAAAACCATGCCTTCCGCGGCCAGGGTTTCCGGCGTGTTCCTGATTTCCTTCACCCTTTGTCAGCTCTTTCTGTCACAGTGGCGGCTCTGGTACTGGTACGCATACCCGGCGGTCATCTTTCTTGCCTTCGGTTTGCCGCCTCTTCTGCAGCGTCTCTACGACAGACTCGCTATACCCGAAAGGGCCGGGAAAGTTACTGCTGTTGTTCTGTTGGTCGTCCTCTGTGTGTCATGCTTCTTCTGGGGGCTTGCCTACGGTGACGTGGGTACGGATGACTTCCGTCACAGGAACATGCTGATGGCGCTCGAATTGAACGAAACCCTTCCGGACACAGCTGTTGTCGCTATGGGAGACAGGGCGGGCAGTTTCGCGTACTTCTTCCACGGGCATGTGGTTCAGGCCGAAGGGCTGGCGGGTGACGCCGACCTCGCTGCCGCAGTCCGGTCGGGAATGCTGCAGCGCTACCTCCACTCCGTGGGAACCGACTTCATCCTCAGTTGGACAGGGCCTCATCTCGTGGATGATTACGATCTCTGGACCCTTGCGATACCGGACAAGGCGCAGTGCACCGCATTCAACAACACGATTATTGTACAGAGCGCCGACGAGGTCGTACGCTGGCCGGGAAACGAAGAGTCGGCCTTCCTCTGGAGCTTCCGTGAGAACTGAGTTGGTTCGTCCGCTTCTAGTGTGCATCCTGCTGGCTCCCGCCCTGCTTCTCTTCGCCGAGACCCTTTCGTACGGTTTCATGTCCGACGACTTCCATCTCGTTTACAGGGTAGAGAACGAAGGGTTCTTCTACGCGTGGGGCGGGGAAGACGGCGACGTGTATGTAAGACCGCTCACCGTGCTCTCATACTTCACCGACAGCATGATCTACGGCCTCAACCCTGCGGGCTGGCACCTGACCAACGTGCTCTGGCACCTTGCGTGTTCGTGGCTTGTATTCCTGCTGGCCCGGGTTACGTTGAAAGACGACACGGCCGCATTCAGCGCAGCTTACCTGTTCCTTCTGCTGGCGTGCCACTCCGAGTCGGTGGCCTGGGTCTCCGGCAGGACCGACCTTCTGGCCACGGCATTCTGCCTGGGGTCGGTTCTTGCCTTTTTACGGAAGAGCCCGTGGGCGCTCCTGCTTTTTGCAGCCGGCCTTCTTGCGAAGGAAAGCGTTCTGATAACACCCCTTCTGTGGCTCGTTCTTGTCGTGAAAACCCCGGTGTGGGATTCCCGTGCGAAGCGCCTTTTTGTGCTGGGCCTTGCCGTGGCTCTGGTTTACACTGCTGCAAGGATCGTTCTGTCCGGCGGCGTGCCGCCTGGTGCCGGCGAGGTCTCCTTCTCCGTGGCGGCCGAAAGCATTGCGCGGTACATGTTCAGGGTGTTCGTTCCGCCGCTGTCGGAGGCTGCCCGGCCCTTCATTGCCCGGAGCCCCCTTGCGCTGCCGCTTTTTTTGTTCGCCACGACGGCCTGCGCGGTGTTCTTCGCCCTGCGGAAGAACTTTGATCGACGGACTTTTGCCGTCCTGGTCCTGGGGTTCTTCGTGTCACTTCTGCCCGTTGTCTTCATGAGGGTGTCGCTGCTCGACACACGGTCGGAACGGTTTCTGTACCTGCCGGGGGTTTTCGCTGTTCTGGCCATTGTGAACTGGGTGTTCCAGGTCTTCGGGAAACGCACCGCCCTGGTCCTGCTGACAGCCCTGGCGCTCTTTCAGGGAGCCTTCCTTTACCGTTCCAACATGAACTGGCGAAGGGCGGGCGAAATGTGCGGGGAGCTGATCCGCGAGCCGGTCGCCTACCCGCCTGACAACTACCGGGGCGCGTACGTGTTCATGAACGGCTACGAAGAGGCGCTTCTGCTATTCGGGGAGTGAGGGGACCCTTGCTCAGTTCACATCACCCAGGTAGACGGCCCTCGAGGGGAGCGGCTTCGCAAGCATTGAGCGCAGGGGTGAAGGGTAGAGCCTGTGGTGTGTGAGGGTTTCGAGGGGAAGCCATGCAACACCGTCCTGATAAGGGTCGGGGCTCTCCCCCAGTCTGGGTGTCGCGCCCCGGGGAAGCGAGCACTTGAACATCAGTTCGATCTGGTGGGCGTCACCGTCGGTTCCGGCGAACTCGTGGTGTGATGCGATGTAATCCCTCACGAAGAGAAGACGGCCCATCACAACGCCCGTGCCCACCTCTTCCCGGCACTCCCTTTGAAGGGCCTGTTCAAGGGTTTCACCGTGGGCCTGACCGCCCCCGGGAAGCATGTACCAGTCACCCAGTTCATCGCGGTTCCTAACGAGCAGCACCTGTCCCCTTGAAATGATGACGGCCTTCACGGAAACCCTCACGGGCCGGGGACCCTGGCTGAAGGGCTTCACTTTTCCTGCTCCCCCTGCTCTTCGAAGAGGTCGGGCATTTCGTATTTCTCCACGATGCTTCTCAGCCTCTTGTTCAGTTCTTCCGCCCTCTCCTCTATCTCCTCGAGGCTCATGGGTGGGGTTACAGGCTCTGGTTCGGGCTCGGGTTCAGGTTCAGATTGAGGTTCAGGTTCGGGCTTCTCTTCCGGAAGGGTCTCAAGCAGCTTGATGCTTGCGATGGTGTGGCTGCCGCAGAGCCTGACGCCCCTTGCCTTCACTCCCTTTTCGGGGATGTCGGCCGAGGCCGTCTGCCCCTTGCGGGTCTTCATGCGCTTCTTTCTCTCGAACCAGTATTCGAGAACGAAGCCGGTGAGGGGGGTGAAGACAATCACCTCGGTTCCCTCGGGGACGAAGCGGTACTCCCGCTCAAGTATGAAACCCCCGATACTGAAGCGTTTGACGTAGGGTATTTTGTCGGTTCCGTCGCGGTAGACGCAGGTGAAGGGCATGTCCTTGTCGGCGGGGCCGCACCAGAGGACCCTGCCATCCACCAGGAACTTCTCCTGAACGGGCATCACCCTGTAGGTGCCGTCGTCGAGGAAGTAGAGGATGCGGTCGTACTCGGAGGCGTGCCACGAGACGCCTCCCTTCACTGCCGTACCGACGAACCCTGTTTCTTTGTCGTAGCCCACCCTGAGGTTGGCAATGGCTATCTCGCGGCGCTGTATTCCGCTGAACCCCTCGACGGCGGTCTTTCTGGGGAAGAGCTTGCCGTACTTCTTCAGTATCTCTCCAAGAACCTCGACCGCGTAGTCCCTGAGGCTGCCAAGCCTCTTCTTTGCCTGGCGCATGCGGCCTTTTATGTCGTCCATCTCCCTGCGGTGCGCCTCGATGTCGAAACGGCTTATCCTGCGGATCTTGAGCGCCAGGAGCCGCTCGATGTCATCGGCCGTGACCTCCCTGGGGTAATCGGTGAGGAACGGAAGAAGGCCCTGGCCCACGGCGTCTCTGACCTCCTCGAGGGTGGGGCACTCTTCGATAAGTTTGTAGAGCCTGTTCTCGATGAAAATCTGCTCGAGGGTCATCCAGTGAAGCGTGTCGCCAAGGTTGCTTATCTCGAGCTGGAGCTCGAGCCTCAGCACATGGAGGAGGCGGTCTGCGCAGTAGCGCACGAGGCCCGAGACGCTTGTCTCGAGTGGAACGCCCTCCTGTATCACAAGCATGTTGGATGTGTGGGTGACCTCGCATTCGGTGTGGGCGTAGAGCTGCCTGAGGGTTTCCTCGGCGCTGACGCCCCGGGCGGGGGTGACCTCGATCTCGACGTTCTCGGTGGTGTAGTCGTCTATGCTGGTGATCTTGAGTCGGCCCTTGCGGGTGGCGTTCTCGATGGAGGCCATGAGGGTCTCGGTGGTGGTACCGTAGGGGATCTCGCTTATGACAAGCTTCTTGCCGCCACGGGGCTCGATCCTGGCCCTGTTGCGTATCCTGCCGTTGCCGTCTTCGTAAGCCGAGACATCGATGGCGCCCCCCTGGGGGAAGTCCGGCAACAGGTGGAAGGGCTCGCCCCTGATGCAGGCGATCTGGGCCTGTATGACCTCGTTGAAGTTGTGGGGAAGGATGCGGGTGGACATGCCGACGGCAATTCCGTCAGCTCCCAGGAGGAGAAGGACGGGTATCTTGGCCGGGAATAGAACGGGCTCACTGTTCCTGCCGTCGTAGCTGGGAACGAACTCGGTTATGGCCGGGTTGAACAGTGTGTCGCGGGCGAGCTGCGTGAGCCGGCACTCGATGTAACGGGACGCCGACGCTTCGTCTCCCGTGAAGATGTTGCCGAAGTTCCCCTGCCCCTCGATGAAGTAACCCCGGTTGGCCAGGGCCACAAGGGCCGCCCCTATGGACTGGTCGCCGTGGGGGTGGTAGCGCATGCAGTGGCCTATAACGTTGGCCACCTTGTTGAAGCGGCCGTCGTCCATCTCAAGCATGGCCCAAAGTATCCGGCGCTGCACGGGTTTAAGGCCGTCGGCCGCGTCGGGGATGGCCCGCTCCTTTATCACATAGGTGGCGTACTCCATGAAATTCTCGCGGTAAAGCCCGCGCAGACCGGTCATTTCAGGTTCTCCATTATGAAGTTGCGCCGCTCGGGCGTGTTGCTGCCCATGTAGAAGTCAAGTATCTCGGGTACCTCGCGGAGCCTGTCTATGCGCACCTGGGTGAGCCTTATGTCGGGCCCGATGAACTGGCCGAACTCCTTCGGGCTTATCTCGCCAAGCCCCTTGAACCTTGTGATCTCGGGCTTTTTTCCCAGCCGCTGCGCCTCGCGGTCGAGCTCGGACTGGTTGTAGCAGTAAACCGTCTCCTTCTTGTTCCTGACCCTGAAAAGGGGTGTCTCGAGGATGTAGAGGTGCCCGTTGAGGGCCAGGTCTTCGAAGAAGTGCAGGAAAAGCGTCATCAGGAGGTTCCGTATGTGCATACCGTCAACATCGGCGTCGGTGGCGAGAACGACCCGGTTGAACCGCAGCCCTTCCACCCCGCCCTCGATGTTGAGGGCCCGCATGATGTTGTAGATCTCCTTGTTGCTGTAGACGGCCTCGCGCTTAAGGCCGAACACGTTCTGGGGTTTGCCCCGCAGGGCGAAGATGGCCTGGGTGTGCACATCCCGGCTGGACACCAGGCTTCCCGCAGCGCTGAGCCCCTCGGTGAGGAAGATGGTCGACTCCTCATCCCTTTCGTGGCCGTCGCCCAGGTGAATCTTGCAGTCCTTCAGGTTGGGGATGCGGATGGCGGTCTGCTTCTCGCGTTCGCGGGCCTTCTTCTTCACGGTGAGCAGCTCGGTGCGGAGCTTCTGGTTGGCCTGTATCTTGGCTATGATGCGGTCTGCAAGTTTCTGGTCGCGGTGGAGCACCTGCTCGATCTCGGCCTGCACCCTGGCAACGATGTCACGCCTGATGTCGGTGTTGCCCAGCTTGTTCTTGGTCTGGCTTTCGAAGACGGGGTCTTTAAGACGCACCGATACCGCGGCCACAAGACCGTCGCGCACGTCCTCAGCCACGAACCCCTTGCCGCTGTATGCGTTCATCCCCTTCAGAACGCCCTCTTTGAATGCCGAGAGGTGGCTGCCGCCGGCGCTGGTGTACTGGCCGTTGGCGAACGAGAAGTACTTCTCGCCGTATGAGTTGGTGTGGGTGAAGGCGAACTCGAGCGTGGTGTTGCGGTAGTACACGGCGTCGTAGATGGCCTCGTCACCCGTCTCGTCGTTCAGAAGGTCCCGCAGGCCGTCTTCGGAGCGGAACACCATGTCGTTGAACATCATCCTGAGCCCCGAGTTCAGAAATGCGTAGTGCTGCATTCGCCTCTCGATGAACTCGCTTCGGAACTGGTACTCGCCGAAGATCTCACGGTCCGGCGTGAACTCGACCAGTGTGCCGTTCTTCTCGGTGGTTTCCCCGGTCTCGTCGGACACCAGCCGTCCCTGTGAGAAAACGGCCTGCCGGAACCTGCCGTCGCGGTACGAGCAGACCCTGAAGCTCTCGGAGAGGGCGTTGACCGCCTTGGTGCCAACACCGTTCAGCCCCACGCTGAACACGAAGACCTCGGTGTTGTACTTGGCGCCGGTGTTGATCTCGCTGACGCACTCCACCAGCTTGCCCAGCGGTATCCCCCGCCCCCAGTCCCTGACCGTTATCGTCCGGTCCTGAAGCTTCACCCTTATCCGGCTTCCGCACCCCATGATGAACTCGTCAACGGAGTTGTCCACCACTTCCTTGAGAAGGATGTAGATGCCGTCGTCGAGGTTCGAGCCGTCGCCGAGACGGCCGATGTACATCCCGGTTCGCAGACGGATGTGCTCGATGGAAGAAAGGGTCTTCACCTTGCTTTCATCGTAGATGCCGGGACTGTCGATCGGACCGGTCAAAACCCCTCCACAAGATATGGGTGTAAAACCGGGACATGGCACAACATGTTGAAAGCCACTCCCAGAATAGCTTCAGCACACCAAGTATACACCATACTCACCCTCTGAACCACCATATGTGGTGTGAGGACGGGCGCTTTCCCGGAGAGTAAAAATGGTTTATGCTTGTGAAGAAGATGGCATTTTTTCAACAACCCGAGGGGGGAAAACCAATGAAATCACCAGACGGCGGAGGCAAAAACCCGGGCATGCAGAAGCAGCCCATGAAACCCCAACAGAAACCGGCCCGTCCCATGCAGGAAAAACCTGCCTACAGCCCTTCTCCCAAGCAGCAGTACCGCGACGCCCAGAAACCCGAGCGCAAACCCGAGATGAAGTTTGACAGGAAACCCGAGCGCGACGCGGGCGACAGAAAGCGCATCGCCATGCTTGACCGGCTGAAGAACCGCCAGGGAAGAAGCCAGCAGAACCTCGACGCCGATGCCGCAGAATCCACGACCACAGCAACACCCGGGAACGGCAGGCGTTCATGCTGCCTTGGGTGCACGGTTTACGCCCTGGCGGTGCCGCTGGTGGCTGTTGTCGTTTCTCTGCTCATCTGAGGCCGGGTATTGCGTAAACCAACGCTCGTGCCGGCTCCCGGCACCCTGTTGGAGTTATCGGGCATTCTTCGGGATGAGGGGTTCCTCTCCACACAGCGCATTCCCAGCCTGAAAAGGCCGTTCTGGAAGATCGTGGCAGAACCCCAGGTCCTCAGCGACTACAAAAAGGGCCGAACGAACTGCTTCAGTTCATCGGCGCTGCCCGGTTCATACATTCGATCGTTCTTCAGGGGCAGACCACGGCTCGAGCTTCTGTACCGCCTGTTCTTCCTGAACCATGCCGTCCCTTCCGAGGCCGCATACGGGGCCCTGAACCGAAGCGTCGTGCAGAACCTTCTCAACGACGGCATCGTCTGGGAGAATGCGGGATCGGTTCTCAGCAACTTCCGAGTCGTTCCCTGGCGCAACAGCCTGCTTCTCTCCGACCCCGACGAGGACGATGACGAGCGCAGGGAAAACTACGTGTACGTCGGAGGCGATTCCACAATTCTTTCCGACTTCGTCTCGCGGACCATCGGCGGGAGGAAGTTCCGCCGGGGTCTCGACCTTTGCGCCGGAACCTCGATCCAGGCACACAGCATCGTAGATCATTGCCAGACCGTCGATGCCGCCGAGTACAACCCCAGGGCGGTTGCGTTTGCGGGAGTGAACGCCGCCATCAACGGCCTCGAGGGGAAGGTGCGCCCCATTGAATCCAATCTGTGGGAGAAGGTGGACGGGGTCTTCGACATCGTGGTGTGCAACCCGCCCTACGTCCCAATGCCCGACCACAAGGTATCGAAAAGCAACATGGATGCCTACGGCGGCGCCGATTACGGAATGAACATACCGGTTGAGGTCTTTCGGGGTCTTTCGGAACACCTCGACACCTCGGGATACGCCGTCTTCCTCGCCTCGTCACCGGTGGTCGGGGGAAGAAGCCTTCTTCACGAAAGGCTTGCCCCCCTTGCGAGTGACCTTGGCCTCTCCGCCACCCTCACGGCGTGGAACTACACCGATCTGATCCATGACAGGGAGTACCAGAGGCATGAAGGCATATCCCACTTTGTTTTCTTTTTCGTCGAAGTAACCAGGTCGGGATCGGGAGGGCTGAAAACGGTTCACCTCCCATTCCTCAGGAAGTACCCCCTGCTTCTCAACGCCCTTCTCAGAAGACACCTTTAGGTTTAAGGTTCCGGAACCGGCATCGACCGCACGGGGTGATGCGGGTGACAAGCGTAGTGGTTTACTTCTGCTTTGCACCGTTCTCAGGTGAGAGGCGGCCCGGGAACCTGAGGACGGCCCGCCCGCCCAGAAGCAGCCAGAACGCGAGAAACAACGCTGTTTCGGAAAGAGCCTTCAGAGGTATAGGGAAGACCGTTGCGACGGCGAGAGTTGCCAGGAGGGCCGTCAGCGGTCTCCACAGCCCTCGGAGGAACCCGGTTGCACC
>JAWOHL010000055.1:0-3928 GCA_046485185.1 Candidatus Fermentibacteraceae bacterium | reverse complement strand
GCTCGGCCTGATCCGGGTTGTTGGAGCGAATCGCGTCGATAATGACCTGATGGGTATCAGCCAGGTCTATCAGGCTCTCGAAATAGGCGCGGTGTGTCTGGACCACAAACAATTGAATCTGATTGTAAAGCGGCATCCAAGCCTTGACCAAAGCAGGAACAAAACGATTGTTCCTTCACGGGAGGTGAATCTTGAGCCTTGAACGAACTCTGGCAGTTCTTAAAAAGCTGCAGCCCACCCTGAGACAGATGTTTGGAATTGAGAGACTCGGGGTGTTCGGATCCCTGGCAAGACAGGAAGCCGGTAATGACAGCGATATCGATATTGTGGTCGTAATGCCTCCTGACCTTTACGCCATGGTTCATCTGAAGGAAAAGCTGGAAAAGGCGCTGAATACACCTGTTGATCTTGTCAGATACAGGGCAGGCATGAACGCTCTGCTCAAAGAGCGGATCGAGCGGGATGCCGTGTATGTCTGACCTGCCGCTTCTGAAAAGCATCATGTCACAGGTGATCGAGAGTCTCGACAAGATCCAGAGGCCGTCTTCCATTTTCGCAGGCACAGGATCTCTGATCTGAAAAAGGCTGTTACAGAAATCCTGGCAAGCCTTCAGAACAGTACTCAGTAAAGCGAATCAGGTATCCCGCCCCTTTGTTCCATTCAAGAATCTTCCAACATCCCGGTGCTTTCACTTCGTTCCCCCCGGCAGAGAATCGTTCGTTATTATTGGCCAGGGTTCCTGCCCGTTCGATTCGCCGGGGTGATACCACGAAAAAAGTACTGGAGCTTTTGCAGTGAAGATACTGGGCCAGATATCCAAAGGCCTTGAAGAACTTGGCGCCGGGGAACTCACACGGCTCGGCGCGGCGTCGGTCGTCCCCGTCTTCAGGGGGGTCTTCTTCGAGACGGACGTTGCGGGAGCCATGCGTATCAACTACACATCCCGGCTTTTCGACCGTTTCCTTTTTCAACTGGTATCCTTCCCCGGCCACACGTCCGACCAGCTCTACTCGAAGGCGGTCAAGTTCCCGTGGGAGGAAACTTTCGGCGTGGAGTCCACGTTCGCCATCTCCTCCGCCGTCTCGGGTGGCGGGATACGCCACTCGCAGTGGGCCGCACTGAAGCTCAAGGACGCCATCGCCGACCATTTCAGGGAGCTCTGCGGCAAAAGGCCCTCGGTTGACAGACACGACGCCGACGTGAACCTCGATCTGCGGATCAGGGACGGAAAGGCCGAGATAAGGCTGGACCTCTCGGGGGGAGCGCTTCACCGAAGGGGTTACAGGAAGGAGACCGTGCAGGCGCCCATACGTGAGACCGTGGCGGCCGCAGCCCTTGAGATGACGGAGTGGACGGGAGAAACACCACTGGTCGACCCCATGTGCGGTTCGGGCACGATGCTGTGCGAGGCCCTCATGAAGTACTGCAGGGTTCCCCCGGGCTTCCTCAGGCAGAAGTGGGGGTTCTTCCACATGGAGGGGTTCTCGCAGAAGCTGTGGCACAGCGTGAAGGCCGAAGCGGACGGCGCCATGACAAGTCTGCCCTCGGGGCTTCTCTCGGGAAGCGACATATCGAGGGCTGCCGTTAGCGCGGCCCGCGCGAACCTGGCAATCCTCCCGGGGGGAAGGGATGTCGCCGTAACCCTCGGGGACTGGAGGAACAGCCCGGGCATCACCTCCGCCGTGATCCTCACCAACCCTCCCCACGGCATCAGGATCTTCGAGGACACGGCCGGTTCCCTCCTTGGCGAATTCGGCGACTTCCTGAAGCAGAAGTGCGCAGGGACCCGGGCCTTCATCTACATCGGTGACACTGCGCTTCTGAAGAAGGTGGGCCTCAGGTCGACCTGGCGGAAGGAACTGATGTCCGGGGGGCTCGACGGCCGTCTGGCCCGGTACGACCTCTACTGATGAAGGGAAAACGGCAGCCCTGTGTTCTCCGCTGAATACCTTGCCGGACTGGCGTCATCGCTCGACATCATAGTCCAGATGGCCATCCTCGTACTGCTGGGCTACCTGATGACAAGGCGGGGGTGGATAAGCCCGGGCACCCTTTCCGACCTCACCAGGGTGCTCATCGACCTCGTGCTCCCCTGTACGTTCATACTGGCCATGGCCCGTGCGTTCACCCCCGAATTCTTCGGCAGCGGCGCCGTTCTGGCAGCGGTTTCCGCGGGCTGGGTGGTTGCGGCGTGGCTCTTCGGAACGGTCTGGTTCCGCCTGCTCCCAAGCGGCCACCCTTCCAGGGACAGGTCGGTAACCGCCATGATGATGGTGTCCAACAGCCTCTACCTGCCGCTGCCGGTGATGCTGGCGGTCACCCCCACGGCCCTTCACGACAGGGCAGTGGTGTACATCTCCATGGTGGCCGTTCCCTCCATCATAGCCAACTGGACCGTCGGGGTGGCGCTTCTCAGCGGCACGGGGCCCTCCGCGCGCGAAAGACTGAAGCTGCTTCTCAACGCCCCCATCCTCTCACTTTTCGCGGGAATACTTCTGAGTTTCATCCCCGGGGTCAGGGAGGCGGCCCGGGGTGAACCCGGAGCCTTCGTTCCCGCCCGCGCGCTCTTTTCGGTCATGGAATACCTGGGGCGCATCCTCTCCCCCCTTGCCATGATAATCCTGGGGGGGATGATAGCCTCGGGGCGGGGTGCCGGACGGGCGAGGCTGAGGTTCTCGGTCCCTCTGATCGCAGTGAGGCTGGTGCTGATACCGGGCGCGGTCTACCTGCTTGTGACGCGCATCAATACCGGCCTGCCGCCCCTTGCGCTCACCGCCCTGCTTCTGGCCGCAGCGGCACCCCCGGCCACGAACCACGCGCTCATTGCCCGAAGGTACAACGGAGAGTGGGAACTTGTGTCGAAACTGCAGCTTGCCGTTCACGCCGCAGCACTTCTGACCCTGCCCCTGTGGCTCAGCCTGGGGCTCGGGCTCTAGGGCATCAGAAAAGGACCTTTATTCCCCCCCATGAATCCCGCTCAAGCGGCAGATAGCCTGTAAGGATCAGGAACTGCTCGTAGGGCTCTCCCCACTCTGCCTGGCTGCTGCTCCAGGTGCTGCCGTTGTTCTGGCTGAAGTAGGTCATGTCCGCCCAGGTCTGGTTGGCACAGAGCCAGTAGTGGGCACCGCTGCCACCGGTGGTCTGCATGGCGAACCAGTACTTTGTACCGCCGGTGAAGTCGATGTTGGGGGTGGTGATCAAGGTGTAGTACAGGGGGTACCCCCAGGAGGTGTAACCTGTGTTTGAGTGGGTGCAGTCTGTGGAGGTGTGGCTGCTGACGATGCTGCCAGGGCCTGAGCCGCTGTCGGCACGGAGCTGGATGTTGAAACCGGTGGCGTTGCTGCTGGCATAGATGGCCCAGATCTGAACCAAGTCGATGTATCCATCGAATGGGTAGGTGAAGTCGTCGGCGACCATCCACGAGTTCGGGGAGGAGAAACCCAGGCCATTGGCCAGGTTCTCGTAGACGAAGGGCTGTGAACAACAGTAGTACTCCTCCCACAGGGGGTCACCGAGCAGGGCTGCTTCCGGCGATACGGACGGGATGTGCCCAAGGTTGTCGGGCGACTGGATGAGAAGCAGCACGAAGATGAAAACCTGCATGGCGTTACCTCCCTGCCTTTCGTGAATCCAAAATCGCAGCCATGTCACTTTAGTTAAATACCCGGGCTGACCATCCCGGTCAAGGCAAGAAAAAAAAGGGGCGGCAGGACGCCGCCCCGGATCGATGCTGCACGCTACCAGTAGAGCCAGGGAACCCTTTTGCGAAGGCTCACTTCGACGTCTTCATCGTTCCAGCCCGTGGGGCGGACTATCTTCTCTTCAGGAACGACAAGGCTGCCCACATAGCTTGCGTCCTCGTAAACCCTGGTGATCTGTTCGGCTATCTGGCGGATGTCTTCCGGGGTTGCCACGCCGTCGTCGGTG
>JAWOHL010000008.1:0-6515 GCA_046485185.1 Candidatus Fermentibacteraceae bacterium | reverse complement strand
CCGCCAGGGTGAGATCGACGGGGCATGGGTTCCCGAACCCTGGGCAAGCCGCCTTGTCGTGGAAGGCGGCGGTGTTGTTCTTCTCGATGAAAGGACGATCTGGCCCGAGGGCGACTTCGTTACCGCCCACATAATCGTCTCAACACCCTTTCTGATGGAACGCCCCGAGATCGTACGGCGTTGGCTCGACGCGCATGTGGATATCACTGACTGGCAGAACCGGAACCCCGAAGAGGCCGCAGAGCTTCTGAACGAAGAGATCGAACGGCTGACCGGCAAGGCCCTTCCCGAACAGGTTCTTACCATGGCCCTGTCGAACATGCGCAGCACCTGGGATCCCGTTGCCTCATCGCTGTACGCGTCCGCCATGGCGGCCTGGCAGACCGGGTTCCTCGATGACGAACCGGACCTTGAAGGCATCTACGACCTTTCCATCCTCAACGAAGTACTTACGGACAAGGGTTTTGAGACGGTGGAGGTTCCCGTTGGACCTTGAGCTTCAGGGAGTGAGCCGTGACTACGTAAGGCCCGGAAGAATGGTGAGGGCCCTGGATGACGTGAGCCTGAGCATCAGAAGCGGGGAGTTCATCTGCCTGGTTGGACCCTCCGGTTGCGGCAAGACAACGATCCTGCATCTGCTGGCCGGTTTGGACAGGCCAACCGTCGGGAAGGTTCTGGCAGACGGCAAGGCCATTGCCGGCCCCGACCCCAGCCGGGTACTTATCTTCCAGGACGCGGCCCTCTTCCCGTGGCTCAATGTGCAGGGCAATGTGGAATTCGGCCTGAAAGTAAAAAAACAGCCCAGGGACGCCCGTGAAAAAACGGTTTCAGAGCTTCTTGAGATGGTCCATCTTAAAAAGTTCGCCCACTCCTGGATACACGAACTCTCCGGGGGCATGAAACAGCGCGTCGCCCTTGCCAGGGCACTGGCGGTCGACCCCGCCGTGCTTCTTCTGGACGAGCCGTTCGGCGCCCTCGATGCCATAACCCGCGACCTTCTTCACGAAGAGCTTCAGGGCCTATGGATGAAGGCAGCAAAAACGGTCGTGTTCGTGACCCACAACGTCCGCGAGGCGGTGTTGCTGGGAGACAGGATCCTGGTCATGTCGCCCTCCCCCGGCAGGATACTTGCGGAGCACACGATAAGCCTTCCAAGACCGAGGCACATTGACCATCCCGATATCATGCCAATCTCGCGGCAGGTTCTGGCTTCAATGGAAAGGAGGGGCGGATGAGGCGGTTCTACGAAAGGCTCAAGGCCCTTCCCGTGCCTGTGCAGCGAACCTTTTTCCTCACGGGTCTGCTGGCGGTCTGGTACCTGCTGGGAATACTGAAGATATGGCCCTCTTACATCTTTCCCACACTGCCGGGCGTTGTCTCATCGATAGCATCGGGTATCGAGAGGGGAACCCTCCCCATAGCGGTATTGGGAAGCATGAGACGGCTAGCTACCGGCTACTTGATCGCCCTGGGCACCGGTGTGATAACGGGCCTTGCCATGGCCCACGTGAAGCTGTTCAAGAACACCTTCGGGCTGCTGGTCCTCGGGCTTCAAACCCTTCCGAGCATCTGCTGGCTCCCCCTTTCCATACTGTGGTTCGGTCTTTCCGAAAAAGCCATCCTTTTCGTTGTCGTGATGGGTGCCTTCCTCTCAATTGCCCAGGCGGCGGAAGACGGAATTCGCAACACGCCAAGGGTCTACATCCAGGCCGCGAAAAACCTCGGATCAAGGGGCGCCAGGCTTTACAGGACCGTCATCCTGCCCTCGGCGATGCCGACTATGGTCACGGGCATGAAGCTGGGCTGGTCGTTCGCGTGGCGCTCGCTCATGGCGGGCGAACTCATTTACTCTCTCCCGGGCCTTGGCTACATGCTCACCATGGGCAGGGAACTCAACGACATGAACCAGGTGGTTGCAGTCATCCTCGTTATAGTTTTCCTGGGTCTCACCACCGACAAGCTGGGCTTCTCGGTGCTGGAACGGTCTGTCAGGGCACGCTGGGGCACAGGCAGCGGCAAGTAGAGCTTTTCCCTCTTCACCTTGACAACGGCGGCGTCAGGTGGTATTCACCGTTCAATAAAACAGGGAGGCCGTCATGCGCAGATACGTACCGTGCGGTATTCTACTTCTGGCAGCGATGCTCTCGTCGTGCACGAACGAAGGGGTTACCTCCCCGGCCCTCCCCGAAGGGCTCAAGGGTGGCAACGATCCCGGCTACACCCAAGCATGCCAAACAAACATGGTAACAATCGCGTCGCAGTGTGTGATCTACTACGCCATGTACGGCACCTACCCCGGGGACCTCTACGACCTGGGCACCCCCTACGGCAGCCTCACATGCCCCCAGTGCCAATCCCTCTACATCTACCAGGGCGACCAGAACACTTTCTCGATCGCCTGCCCCCTGCCCTCCAACCCGACCCACGGCTGGATAGTTGACGGGCTCGCCTCATGGAGACCCGGGGCAACAGTGCTTTGCAGGTCATACATGCGTTCGATCGCCTCCATGTGCGTGATCTTCTTCGCTTCAGAGGGAAGATACCCTGACAGTCTCGAAGAACTTCCCGCCCCATACAGCGAAATGACCTGCCCGGAATGTGGGCTACCCATTGTCCTTTACTCCTACGATGACCCACCGGAATGCGACAACTTCATGGTGATCTGCCCGAAACCCACCGATCCAAACCACGGCAAGATCTGGAACGGGATCGCAAGCTGGCCCGAGTAATGGCAGGAAGTATCCGGGGGAGAATCCTTCCTGGCATGACCACCGTAAAACCGCCGGACTGGGCGGAAAAAAAGACAAAGCAGGAGGTCATCGTCGACCAGAGGCGGTTCCTCTGGCACGACGACACGGTTCAAAAACTTGCTTCATGGATGGGGCTCAAGCAGGGAATGAACGCCCTGGACGTGGGCTGCGGGCTTGGCTATGTGGGCCGGACCTTCTGGAAGCACTTCGGAACGAATGGCTCCTACACCGGGTTGGACAACTCCCTTCCGCTGCTTGGAGAGGCCCGGAAGCAGAGTCCCGAGTGGGTCAGGGGCGGAACATCGGCCTTCGTTCATGGCGACGCCAAAGCGCTTCCCTTCCCTGACGGAACCTTCGACTTCACGGTCTGCCAGACACTCCTCATGCACTCGCCCACCCCGGACGCACTCCTGGGCGAGATGGCAAGGGTCACAAGGCCGGGCGGGACAGTGACGTGCTTCGAACCCGACAACGTGACGGCAATGCGCGCACGGTGTTACCAGTCCTTCAAGGAACCTTCGATAGACGACGACATCCTGCATATCAGGGTACATCACCACTGGGCTGAGGGCAGAAAAAAACTGGGGTTGGGCGACTACTCAATAGGCAACCGGGTGCCCGGCATGATGCAGAAGCTTGGTCTGAAGAACATCGGCATCAGGGCCAACGACATGGTCGGGCTGCTCCAGCCGCCCTACGACACCCCTGCAATGGTCTTCAGACTGGAACAGCTCCAAAGACAGATCGCAGAGACTGAGAAGCACTGCAGTAAAAGGTTCAACATCGACCGGGAGTTCAGAAAGCTCTTCTTCGCCGGGGGAGGGACAGAACACATCTGGAGGAAGTTCACGGCAATGAGCCGTAAGAACGCCCGTGAACGGCTTGAAGCCTTGAAAAAGCAGTACGAAGAGGGAACCATCTACACGTGCGGCGGTTCATGCAGCTTCTTCTGCATCACCGGGAAAAAGCCGTGACGGAAAACACCCTCATCGAGGCGTGCGCAACGACACTCACCGAAGCTCGGGATGCATTCAAAGCAGGAGCGCACCGCATCGAGCTGTGCAGCGCGCTTGAAACCGGCGGGCTCACGCCTTCGACCGCTCTACTGAAAGAAGTCCTGTCCAGCATCAGCATTCCCGTGTTCGTTATGGTGAGGAACCATGAAGGGCCATTCACGGCTTCGAGGGCACAGGTGCGCGGAATGGGAAGGACGATTGAACGACTCGCCCTGTCCGGAGCGAACGGTTTCGTCCTGGGTGTCCTTGACGACAAAAACAGCGTTGATCGCATTGCTCTCAAGGTGTTGTTGGAAGCAGCGGAAGGGCTACCCGTGACCTTTCACCGAGCATTCGACCTCCTGCCCGACCCACTTGAGGGTGTCCACTCTCTTCAGATGGCAGGGGTCGCGAGAATACTCACATCAGGGGGACAGGGAACCGCCTGGGGGGGTCGCTCAACACTAAAAAGCCTTGTGGAAGCTGCCTCAGGCGGTTTGACGGTGATGGCCGGAGGAGGCGTGCGCGCACACCATGTGGTCGAACTCATCCGGGAAACCGGCGTCCGTGAGATCCACGCCAGAGCCTCCGCCGTTCCCGCGATCATCGATGCACTAAGAAGAAGGGCCGGCAACCAAAAGGTCACCGGCCCGTAACCCTGGTTCTATCTGACTACGGTGAACCGAGTCAGAACCGCTTCGCTGCCTGTGGCTTCAAGACGGGCGAAATACACACCGGACTCATCGATGGTAACCGGCGTTACGCCTCCGGCCTCGAAACGGGCAACAACACGGCCCGCTGTGTTGTAGATGCTGACCTGGCCCGAGGTGCCTTCGGGAAGAAGGGTTCCCACGATCAGGCTGCCGGTGGACGGGTTTGGCCATGCATTGATGGAAAGCGACCCGAGAGCGGCACCCTCGAAGTCTTCCATACCTGTGGCGGTGTCGGGAAGGTCTTCGAAAGAGGCGTTGAGCACCGCGTGCGTTCCAGTATTGGCCTGGACGTAAGTCACCACTTCAAGGTTGTCGAAGGTGTGAAGTGCGGGATCAAGGGTGTAGGTACCCGACACATCGATCGTCTTGGGGTATGGGCCGGTAATGTCAATAACGGTTCCGGAAGCCCCCATGGGCCAGGCCCTGGGCTCCCACATCAGTTCCTGCCCGTTGTACACCCCGTATGCGGAGCCGGCTATATCGTGGCTTTCAACGATGGCTGACCAAATCTTGACCACACCGGTGACTCCCGGATCCTGTTCGATGGTAACGGTGTAGTAAGCTGTTCCGCCCAGAGCATTCCCGACGATGTTCGTCTCGATGTCAACGTAACAGGGCAGAGCCAACTGAGTATTGATGAGGTTCTGAACAGCTGCCTGGCTCCAGCCGAGCTGCTGACCTGAACCGTTGATCTGAAACGTCGGGGTGGCATTCCACCCGTATAGAGCGTCGCGCGCCGTCCCGTAGGCATTGGCTGCGGGGCCGTTGCCGAAAATGATCTGCGGGGCGATCTGACCGGTGGTGATGTAGGAATTCACAAGAGCTTTTACAGCTGACCAGCTGCTTCCGCAGTAGCCTCAACCAGTCGAAGTGTATTCCTCGAAGAGCACCACCCTCTCCGCTGCGGTGGCTACCCCCACCGACGCAACAACAAGAAGAAGAAAAGCAAATTTCATCGAACACCTCCCGTTTTCCTACTGAAACCATCGGTTGATATACGGCGCACCTTCGTTTTACGCAATACCCGGAGAAGCTGGTATCGCAGAACAACCCTCGCCGGGATTGGATCGGGTGAGTCTGGTGTATCAATGGAATCAGCGTGGCGGTACCGCGATCTTGTAGTTCGGGAAAGGATTGTGCGTGCAGATCAGCCCGATAAGGAGATTAACCCATTTGGTGCCCCCTGGTGGACCTAATCTGAACAGGCTTCAGGTACGAGATTGCCCTATGAAGAAAGGGCTGCTGCCAATGCAGCGGCCCTACTCTCTATGGTAACCGACTACCTTAACAGTACCACCCTTGCCGTGGCGAATTCCGAACCGCTGGCGAGGCGGACCAGGTACACCCCCGGAGGGAGTTCCGACCCGTCGAAGGCTGCGGTGTGGTTCCCGGCTGGAAGGGTCTGATTCAGCAGGGTGCTCACATGCCTTCCCGCGAGGTCGAACACGTCCAACCGGACAGGACCAAGTGCAGGTAGGGCAATGGTGATAGTAGTGGTGGCCGGGAAGGGGTTGGGGGCAACGGAGCGGATCTGGATGAAACCCCCGGTGAGTCCTTCGTCTACGACTCCGGTGCTTATCTCACGGAGTCCGAGGCTGTGATACCCTCCCCCCGCAACCGCAACGAAACCGCTGTTCGGAGGAGGAACACTGCACTGACCGTAGTGGTTCCGCCCCCACGCCACGATGGAGCCGTCTTCCTTCAGACCGAGGCTGTGAAAAAACCCACCAGCAACCGCCACGAAACCGCTGTTGGGTGATGGAGGAGTGCACTGGTCCCAGTCGTCCCAACCCCATCCCACGATAGAGCTGTCGTCCTTCAGACCGAGGCTGTGAAACCCTCCCCCCGCAATTGCAACGAAACCGCTGTTTGGTATAGGCACTCCATATCCCCATCCACCCCATGCGACGATGGAGCCGTCTCCCTTCAGCCCGAGGCTGTGCGTGTATCCCCCCGCAACCGCCACGAAGCCGCTATTCGGTTCAGGCACTCCTGATCCCGACCCCCACGTCACGATGGAGCCGTCTTCCTTCAGACCGAGGCTGTGAAAAAACCCA
>JAWOHL010000101.1:0-11983 GCA_046485185.1 Candidatus Fermentibacteraceae bacterium | reverse complement strand
AACGGCCACGACCTGGCCAGGAACCTTACATCCAATGATCCAAGGCTCAAATGTCTGTTCATGTCCGGCTACACATCAGACATACTCGCACACCACGGGGTGCTGCAGGAAGGCGAGCATTTCATCCAGAAGCCGTTCTCGCTGAAGGAGCTTCTGGCAAAGCTGCGTGAGGTTCTGAAAAGCTGACAAGTTTCATTCACGCCAACAAAACGGATTAACACGGACTGGTAGTCCTGGCATGAAAACCGCTCTTGCCGTGCTTGAGATCAAACCTGGCCTGATGGTTTCATGAGCTGCCGTTGACCTTTTTGTCCACTGCCCTTATCAGTTGGCTTGCCATTTAATTGTCCCTGAACGCTTCTCAGAACGGAGGGGGAATGGACGTTCCAAGCGGAGTATGGGCCGGGTTCCTTGCCTGGTTCCTTGTTCGGGTGGTCCTTACCGGCTTCTATACGGTGGCGCCTCATCAGCGGGCCGTGAAGACGGTTTTCGGCCGGGCGAAACGGCACGGCAAACTCACCACCCTGCAGGACCCGATCTCAGACATGCTGCGTGAGACGGAGAAGGAGCGTTACTGTTACCCGCAGGTGCATGTGATCATGCCGGGCGGACCTTATTTCAAGTGGCCGTGGGAGAAGATCTACAAGGTCTCGGTCGCAACCGAGACTGCGAACATGGCCTATGACCCCGAGTCGCCCACCGCGAACCACAACGGCACTATGCTGGAAGCGGTGACCAAGGATCAGTTGAACACCGGGCTCACCGGGCAGATAAGGTTCCAGGTCTCAGAGAAGAACCTGTACGCGTACATCTTCGGGGTGACCAAGCCAATTGCTCATGTGATGGGGTATTTCGTGTCGGTGTTGAGAGAAAGGATAGCCACCTTCGAGGCTCCCGGGAAGGCTGAGGCCGAGGTCGGTTCGGTGTCGGTCGAGGGTATCTCGATCAACGACCTCCGCAAGAACCTGCGTGACCTGAACGAACACATGGACACCGAGTGCAGGTGTTCGCAGGCCAGGTACGGGATACTTCTTGACGCTTCGCTCATAACCGGGATCGACCCTCCTCCGGAGGTCGAGTCAGCCCTTGCTGCGATCAACACGGCGCACAACCAGGTCTCTTCCGACATAAGCCTTGCGACGGCCGCCGCCGATCAGAGGATAGTCGAGTCGAAGAGGGCCGTGGAGATCGAAACCCTGAAGGCCGAGGCCGATGTCGAGCCGCTTCGGCGCCTTGCCGCCCAGCTCTCCCTTCTGAAGCAGAACGGGATGGGCGCAATGGAAGCCTACGTTCGAACGGTTCGTCTGGCGCTGCTGTCCAAGGCACAGCGTCTCATCACGGAGGTGAAGCCGTGAACCCGCTTATAAATGCCGTGATAACCTTTTTGGGCTTTCTTGTCGGTGTGCCCATCGTGCTGGGGCTTGTTCGGATGCTCGGTGCCTACGCCATTGTACGCGAGCGCAGGTGCCATGTGTACGTTCTGTTCGGGAACGTGATAGGGATCGTTGACAAGCCTGGCATTACCTGCCTGTGGACCAGACTGGGGTGGAGGGCGCTGTTCGTGAACTGGCTGGGACGCTGCCACGTGACGGACATGAGGCTGGATCAGCAGTACCTTCGCAGCCAGCCCGTGAACTCCGAAGAGGGAGCGCCCATGGGCATCGGCATCTGGTTCGAGATGTTCGTGAGCGACCCCGTGGCCTACCTTTTCAAGAACAGGAACCCCAGGGGTTCCCTGGCGGCCAACGTAAGCAACTCCACGGTGCGCTGCCTGAGCAACCTGCCCCTGGCCAAGATGCTGGTGGACAGGCACCCCATGAGCCGCACGGTTCGTGACGAGGTTACGCCCAAGTCCAACGAGTGGGGCTACAAACTCGGGTCCATCTATATCCGCAAGGTTCACTTCCGTGACCCTGAGATGATAGCCCAGATCGAGAGCAAGGTGGTGAACAGGCTTCGCCAGGTCACCGCTGCCATCAAGCAGGACGGGGCCAACCAGGTCAACATCATAAGGAACACGGCGGAGCGCCTTGCTGCCGTCGAGTTCGGCAAGGCTGCGGCTGTGCGCCCCGCCATAGTGGGCAAGGCAATGGCCGAGATAAGCGCCGACCCAGACGTTGCCGAGACCATGTTCGAGATACTCGAGACCCAGAAGATGCTTGAGGGGGAGAGCAAGATCACGTTGCTCCGCCTGAAGGAGAAGGCACTTCTCTCCGACCTGCTGGCCGCAGAGAAGCCGCCTGTTTGACAGGAGGTTGTTGTGAAGGGTTTTCTGTACTGGGCGCCAAGGGTTCTGTGCATCCTTTTCGCAGTGTTCCTCAGCCTCTTTTCGCTTGACGTGTTCGAAGCGGGCAGGGGAGCGGGGGAGACTTTTCTGGCCCTGATGATCCATCTGGTGCCCGTGTTCCTTGTGGTCCTGATACTCGTGGTTGCATGGCGGCACGAGTGGGTGGGGGCGCTTTTGTTCGCGGCCCTTGCGGTGTTCTACCTTGTCGCCACCAGGGGAAGGGAACACTGGGGCGCTTACGCAAGCATCTCCGGGAGCCTTTTGGTGATAAGCGCCCTGTTCCTTGTGAACTGGATGCGAAGGAGGGGCTGAAACCCGGTCGGGCCACTTCTTTGGATGGGTTTGGTGCATGGGGCTCGCCTGGAAGGCCGGCGAATCTCAGAATCAAGACGACGACAAGAGATTTTCAGTGAGTTAAAGACCATAGTGGAGTAGTGGAGGAAAAAGCCGGGTCGACTGACCCGGCGTTTTTCCGGTCTACAGTTCCGCGAAGTAGAGCCCCCCGCTTGAGCGGAACAGGATTGCGCCTCCCCGTGGCAGTTCGACAGCATCGTTCATGGGATCCATACGTGCGCCGATCTCGGGATAGCTTTCAGTGACCTTTGTTTCGAAGGTCTCCCAGTCAACCCAGGCCACCAGCAGGGGTTCCCGGTAGCCGGTGGACAACAGGTATCTGCCGTCCGCAAGTCTTCCGCTTACCGTGAACTCAATTCCACGGTTGCGGACTGTCCTTCCGTCGGCGAAGCGAAGGAACTGGCCCTTCCCGTCGCGGGTGAGGCCCGCGTCAGGGAGTACCCACTGCTCGATGATCCCTGAGGGCGTGTCGTCCGAAAGGGGCAGCTCCAGCAGTATCCCTCCGGTTGCGGCGTCCGCTATCAGGTTGGGCGGCCAGGCTCCGCAGGCCACCAGATCAGACCAGGGGTTGGCCGTGAATCCGTCGCCGAGGAAGCCGGCCGGGCCTCCGCTGCGGCTTCCGTCGGCGGGGTCCACCATGTATCCCTGGAACTCCGCAGTCTCTTCTTCCCTGAGCCAGTATTCGACCATTCCCTGTGGTGTGGCGGGGCACTGGAGGAGGGGAGAGCCGTAGAAGCTGTCGCCGCTTCGTGTGAACTGAAAATCGGGGCCACCGCCAACCTCCATGGAGAGGGCGACCAGCCGTGTTCCGCTTCCGTCGGGTCCCGAGATGAAAACCCCTGCCGGGCCGGGGACGTAGTTCTCACTGGTCTGGAGGGAATCGGGTATTCTGAGGTTGCTGGTGAAGAGAAGCATCGAGCCGTCGGGGTTTGCGCGGAGCAGGCCTTCCTGCCCGCAGAATTCCCAGCCGTGATCGGCCGGGTTCCAGTCCGTTTTGATCACGGTGTGGGAGCCGGGTTCGGCTGGATCGATCGAGTGCAGCTGCCCTTCGGTGTCCCTGTAGATCACGGTGTCGTCCGGAAGCACGACGTACCCCGGATAGTAGTTGGAGAGGTCTGTGGCCAAGAGAACGGGCATAACGGCAGAAGCGGTCGCGGCGTAAGCAAGCAGCAATGGGAAGAGTTTTTTCATGTCGCCTCCAGGTTGTTTTGGAAGTATATGGAAAAGTCTTTGTTCTTCGGCAATCTGCCTGGAGGGGTCGGATGTCTTCTGGGTTGGTGCTGGTCGGGGCGACTGGATTTGAACCAGCGACCCCCTGCTCCCAAAGCAGGTGCGCTACCGGGCTGCGCCACGCCCCGACCGGAACTGCTATTCTACAATGGGGTATAGGAAGCTGCAACCTTGACCCGAGGATGGTTTCGGGAAATGTTTGCATTGTCGCACTGTCTTACCTCAACCCGGTTCCGGGGGGTATTCCCCCCGTGAAGAATGGACTTCTATGACCGCTCTGTTACTTGCGCTTTTAGCCATGTCGGCCGACGGATGGTTCTCGGTGATGGTCCCCGAACTGTCCAGGGCCGACCTTACATACCTCTCCGGCCAGGGCTTCGACATCGAGGCGGTGTTCGGAGACAGGGCCAGGGTCTATGTGAACGAAGACCGCATGACGATGCTTCGCGGCCTTGGGTACAGCCCTGTCGTTCTTGAGGTTCCCACGCCCCTGGTGCCATACCCTTCCATAACCGAGGTCAACACAACCCTTGCCGCCATCGTGTCCGACCACTCTTCCATTTGCCGCCTTGAAAACATCGGCACCACGGTTCAGGGCAGGCCCATATACGCTGTGGTGGTAACCCAGAACCCCACGCAGAACGAGGCCGAACCAAGGGTTCGGATAAGCGGCAACATCCACGGAGATGAGAAGGGTTCGGGAATGACGGTTCTGAACTTCCTGACCGTCCTCACCGACAACTACGGCACCAGCGAGATGTGCACATACCTTGTGAACAACGCCGAGACCTGGATCATCCCGGTGGTGAACCCGGACGGTTATTACGCCAATGGCCGATACAACGCCAACTACGTTGACCTGAACCGGAACTGCAGCTACATGTGGAGCGGTGGCGGGTCATCGCCCTTCAGCGAACCCGAGACACAGGCCCTCCGCAACATCACACAGCCGGACTGGCCCTCGCTTGTCAACCTGCGTAACGTGTTCGCGGGCGGGTTCTCGGGGCACGACGGCGCGCAGTGCGTGAATACGGTGTGGAACTACAGCGTGAGCGCTCCCATTCAGGACCTGACCCTCATCACGGCCCAGGCCGAGGCTTACGGCCTGCATCAGGACATTATTGAATACTACGGTCCCGGCACCTGGGACATCTGGATCCCCGGGGCGTCGTGGTACCCCACCAACGGTGACGTGAACGACTGGAGCTACGGCGAGTGCGGCACGGTAGACCACACCATCGAGGTCTCCAATGCCAAGTCGCCCGCGGACTGGCCCGGCGTGGCCGACGCCAACTACATGCCAATGCTGCAGTGGGCGGTGAGCTGCCTCTACGGCGTTTACGGCACGGTCACCGACGGTCTGGGGGACCCGCTTGACGCCCAGATCGACATCTCCATTCCCGACGGTTCCGATTCGACACCGCTTCGTTTCACACGCAGCGACGTGGTGAACGGCGGCTACTCCAAGAGCCTTGTCGCCGGGACCTACAACATCACGGCCTCAGTGGCAGGTGCGGGCAGCCAGACCCAGACCGGTGTGGTCGTGGGCGCCTCTCAGATGGTTGAGGTCAACTTCGTGTTCTCCACCGGGATAGAGGATGTGAGCTCGGGGATTGCTTCTGTTCTTGCCCTCTCCGCCAGCCCCAACCCCGTCCGCGGGAACTGCATTATTGCCCTTTCCGGGCAGGGGCTTGAGGGAAGGCTTGCGATTTACGATATTACGGGCCGTATGGTTCACCAGGCGACCCTGTCCGCACAAACCGGCGTTTACGCCTGGAATGCGGCGGGAACAGTCCCTGCGGGAGTTTACACAGTGGTGTACACTTCCGGAGGGGAATCCGCGTCCACAAGGCTTGTGGTCACGGAATAGGCTGAAAGGCAACGTCTCATGGCACACAAGAAAAGCAGTTCGAGTTCCAGGAACGGCCGCGACAGCAAGGGGCAGCGGCTTGGGGTAAAAGCCCCGGCCGGCGCCCTGGTCAGCGCGGGAACGATAATCATCCGCCAGAGGGGCTCGACCATCCACCCCGGCGTGAATGTTGGCAAAGGGCATGACGACACCCTCTTCGCGAAGGTCGAGGGCAGGGTCAAGTTTCATATGATGGGGGCGAGAAAAGTCGCTTCCGTGGTTCCAGACATCCAGGCGTAGTGGAGCCTGGTGCCGGTTACCTGCTCGGGGGAATAGGGCAGCTTCTTACAATGAAGGGACCCTCGGGTCCCAGAAGGGGTGCCCTCTCGGGAGAGATCGGCCTTGTCGAGAAGGCGGCCCTGGTGTGCTCAGGCGGCAAAGTCCTCTGGAGCGGACCTGAAAACGGGCTGCCTTCGCATTTTCTTGCGCTTCCCTGCCACGACGCCGGGGGAAGGGTCGTGACGCCGGGTTTTGTTGACTCTCACACCCATCCACTCTTCGGGGCGACCCGTCACGGCGAATTCGCCATGCGCGCCGCGGGGGCCGACTACGAACAGATAGCCGCTGCGGGCGGGGGCATACTCAACAGCGTCCGAGCCACACGGGAAGCCTCCGACTCTCTCATCGAGAAAAACCTTCGCGAGGCTCTTGGCAGCATGCTCGTTCTGGGCACCACGACGGTCGAGGCCAAGAGCGGTTACGGCCTCGACCTTGAGACCGAGCTGCGCTGCCTTCGGATACTCACACGAGTGCGGGGAACCGTTCCCCAGACGGTTCTGCGAACCTTTCTGGGGGCGCACGCAGTTCCACTGGAGTTTGCCGGGGACCCCGGCAGCTACCTCGAGTTCCTTGGGTCGGAAGTCCTGCCGGCCGTTGCCGTAGAAGACCTCGCTGACTTTGTTGACATCTTCTGCGAGAAGGGGGTTTTCACGCCGGAGGAGAGCAGAAGGCATCTCGAGGCGGCGAAAGCCCTGGGCTTCAGGGTCAGGATACACGCAGATGAGTTCCACGATACGGGTGGCGCATCCATAGCAGTCGACCTTGGGGCAATGAGCGCCGACCACCTTCTCTCGGTGTCCGACCTCAACATCGGAAGGCTGGCGTCGTCCCGGACGGTGGCGACCCTTCTTCCCGGCACGGCTCTTTTTCTTAACAAACCGTTCCCGCCGGGAAGGAAACTTCTCGATGCGGGCGCTGCGGTTGCCCTGGCGTCGGATTTCAACCCGGGGAGCTGTTACTGCGAATCCATGCCGTTCATGGTTACACTGGCGGTGTGCGCGTGCGGGTTCACCGTTGAAGAGGCCCTTGTGGCCTCCACGGCCAACGGTGCGGCCGCCCTGGGGTTGCCGGACAGGAAGGGCTCGCTCGTTCCGGGCCATGACTCGGACTTCATCGTGTGGAATCTTGACGACTACAGGCGCATTCCCTACCATATGGCCGTGCCGGATATCGGTGCCGTAAACTGCGGCTTGGCGCTTCACAATACCGGGGAGAGTTTCTTGTGAACGAGACTGTGGAAGTACTGAAGAAAAAGGCTCATGATCTTGTTCAGAAGGGCAAGCTGGACAGCGCCCTGAGGGCTTTCACCCTCATCCTGGAATCTGATCCAACCGATGCAAGCGTTCACAACAAGGTGGGGGACATCCTTCTGAAAACCCATTCGGAATCGGAAGCACTGTTACACTTTGTGACGAGCGCCGAGCTTTACTACAGGGAGGGGCTTCACATGGTGGCCCTCTCCGTGTGCAGGAAGATCCTGCGGGCTTCGGAAGAGATAGCGCAGGCCCACTACCTCATGGGCAAGTGCTACCAGGCACAGGACAAGGCCGACCAGGCACGCAAGGAGTTCGTAAGGTTCCTCTCCATTGAAGGCAGCAAAACCGAAGAGACCGTCGGTGAGGTCCTGAGAGCCCTTACGACCCTCGACCCCGAAGAGGACAAATGGGTTCTCCTTCTTGCCAAAACCGCGTACAAACAGAAGAACGAGGCCTTCCTCGACTACGCCGTGGGGCTGGCCCTCGAGCGGGACATCCCGCAGCACGAGAAGATGCACCAGATGCTGACCACCCTCAGGAAGAACCAGATAAGGAACAGCCTGGAGTCAGCCGCGGCGTCCAGAGCCGAAAAGGCTCCGGCGAAAACGGCAGCTCCCGCCCATCGGAAGGCAAAGCCGGCTCCCATTCCCGCTCCCGTGCCTGAACCTGAGCCCGAGCCGGAATCCGAGGAGAGCCTTCTCGAGTCGCTGGATTTCAGCGAAGCCGATTTTGGCACCAGCGAGCAGGTCGAGCAGGAGCGCAGGGTCGTTGAAGAGATAATCGGGGTCAACCCCGATCCGGACCGTGAGACCCCCTTCGAAAGGATCCTCGCTGAAGGACCCAGACGCATAGGCGAGTATTTCGTGGCCAGCGGGCTTCTGAAGGCGGGAGACGTTCTGAGGGCCCTCGAAAAGCAGAACGCAGAGATGCGGGAAGCCAGGCTGGGAGATGTTCTGGTGTCCATGGGGCTCGTGTCGGTACGGCAGGTACGCGAAGCCCTTTCCCGGCAGGTCGCCGACATAAGGGCGAACCTTGCCAGGAACCCCTCAGACGCCCTTGGTCACGTTGAAATGGCCAACCTCCTCCTCGACGTGGGCGACTTCTACGGCGCGGTGAGCGCATACCTCCAGGCCGCCGACATCTACCGCAACGAAGACCGCGACTACATGGTTTTCGAGCTTCTCGAGGGCGTGCTTGACATCTGCCCCGAATCACTGTCGGCAGCCAAGGAACTGATCCGCATAAGGCACACCATAGGCAGCAGCGGTCAGGCCCGGGCATTCTACAGGCTGGCAGTGGCATACCTGCTCAACGGAAGCAACTACGAGGCAATGGCGGCCCTCCAGACGGCCCTCGAGGTCGATCCTTCCTACATCGACGCCAGGAATCTCATGACCGGCATCTGCCCCGACTACAAAGACCATCGCAACCTCGCCGACATGGCCGAGATCCTCGACGACATCGAGCGTGTCAAGACAGACTCTTCCAAGGGCTTCCTGGCCGGAATGATCAGGGAGTTCAAGGAGGGGGTGAATGCGTACATCCCCGCCGAAGACTACAAGACCCATTTCGATCTGGGCATAGCCTACATGGAGATGGGACTCTTCCGCGAGGCGGTATCCGAGTTCGAGAAGGTTCTCATCAGCCCGGGATTCAGGCTCCGCGCCCGTGAGATGCTGGGGAGGTGCGCCTTCAGCATGCAGCGCTACGACGAGGCTGAAGACCACTTCCGCAAGGGAATGGCCCTGGCGGGGGGCGATACGCGGTCCATGGTGGGTTTTCACGTGAACCTTGCGAAGGTTTATTCCTTCACCGGCCGCGACGGCCACGCAGCCGCCGAACTCGAAGCGGCGGCGGCCCTCGATCCCGTGCTCTCCAGGGCGCTCTCACTGGAGTGATGAGCCCAATCCAGCCATGACAAGGATGGACCGGCGCCCATGAACGGATTACCAACCGCATTCGCCGCCCTTATCCTCGCCCTTGTGCTTTTTGCACTGGGTTCGCTTCACAGGCGTGACGACAGGGCCCGCAAAACGATAGCCCGGCTTCACGGCCGAAACGAGGAGCTCGCGCGGGAGCTCGCTTCTCTCGAGCTTCTCAAGACCCGGCTTTTAAGCCGTGTGGGTGAAGCGCTGTCCCTTCCACTTCAGACCGCCTCCGAAGCTGCCGACAGGCTCAGGGGGCAGGGGGCGGACCTTCCTGAAGAGATCAGGAAGAGCCTCTCCGAACTTTCCAGCGAGATAGCTTCGATAACGAGCATTCTGGGGATGTTCGAGGAGATGGCCGCGCGGGGCGATGAAGACCCTGTGCTCGACGAGCTGCCCATTGTTGAGCTTGACTCGGTGGCCATCGACTCGGTCCAGAAGGTCATGGACGATGCCAGTGGGAACAGCGTTTCCCTGGCGGTGAGCCTCGACCCCGGCATCCTCGTCAGAGGCTCCGTCGGGCGTCTGACCGAGGCTCTCGACAACCTTCTGAGAGAGGCTCTGAGGCGGGTCTCCCCGGGCTCGGTGATCTCAGTGACCCTGACCGCCGAGGACAGGGCCGCTTGCCTGACGATCTCCTGGGACAACCTGAACCCCGGAGTGAAGGAGTCCATTCTTGGAACCGGGATGGCCAGGCTTATCGCGACGTCGTTCGGGGGCTGGCTGAACGAAGACCATGATAGGGGGGTGCTCTGCATGAGCCTGCCCCTGGCGGAAGGCGGGAAGAGTTGAACCGTGAGATCGTTAGAAAGTACGACATACGCGGGCTTGTGAAAGAGGATCTCACAGCGGACACGGTGAGACGCCTTGGCTTCGTGCTCGGGGAACTGGCTGGAGGCGGGGTCGTGGCCGTGGGCCGTGACTGCAGGCCCTCCGGCGAAGAACTTTTCACCGATCTGGCCCTGGGTGCGTGTTCAGCTGGCGCAAGGGTTCTGGACCTCGGCGTCCAGACCACACCCATGACCTACTTCGCGGCGTACGAGCTTGCCCCGGCTGTCACGGTGATGATCACGGGAAGCCATAATCCCCCCGAATACAACGGGTTCAAGATAATGAAGGGGCTTCACGGGGTGTGGGGCGACGAGCTTTCGGCCCTGGGGGACAGGATGGTGTGCTGCAGCTTTACACTGGGAGCTCTTGACGTGAGGGCGGTTTCCGTTCGGGAGAAGTACCTCGACCGGCTCAGGGCCGAGTTCGCTCACGGAAGGTCCCTGAGGGTCGTTGTGGACGCAGGGAACGGAACCGGAGGCGACACCGCGCTAACCATTCTGGGGGAGCTGGGTCACCGGGTGGTTCCCCTTTATTGCGAGCCTGACGGCAGCTTCCCCAACCACCACCCGGACCCGACGGTGATGGAGAACCTTCGGGAACTGCGTGAAACGGTTCTTCGCGAAAAGGCCGACCTGGGCATTGCCTTTGACGGCGACGCCGACAGGCTTGGCATTGTTGACGAAAACGCCAGGGTCATATTCGGCGACAGGATACTGTGCGTGCTTGCGGCGGGGGTGCTCGCGGACAACCCCGGCGCCCTTGTGATAAGTGAGGTCAAGGCTTCCGAGACCTTCTTCAAAGAGGTGGAAAGGCTTGGGGGCAGACCCCTGATGGTGCCCACGGGTCACAGCATCATCAAGGAGGCCATGGCTGAGAAGAACGCCCTGCTCGCGGGTGAGATGAGCGGGCACATCTTCTTCCGGGACAGATATTTCGGGTATGACGACGCCCTTTACGCCGCCCTCAGGTTCCTCGAGACGGCCTGCCGGGCTTCCGGCCCGGTGTCCTCCCTGACGGCGCATCTCCCCGAAACCTTCACCACTCCCGAGATCCGTGAGGACTGCCCCGACAGAGTCAAGTTCGCGATAGTGGAGGAGGCGGGCCGGATACTCGAGGCCAGGGGCGCCGACTATTCCACCATCGACGGCATAAGGATAAACTTCCCCTCGGGCTGGGGACTGGTAAGGGCCTCGAACACGCAACCCGTGCTCGTGATGAGGTTCGAGGCTGAAACCGGCGAACAGCTCGCGGAGTATGAGCGGTATGTGAGAGATGTCATCCGTGAAGCCGGAGGGGGCTGCAATGTCCAGTAGATCAATGGCTGAAGTCGAAAACATGGTCGCCGCCGCGGGGGAGAGACTCGGCAGGGTGACCGAAGAGTTCTCCCGGGTGGTGGTGGGGCAGGAGGAGCTTCGGACCGGGTTGCTCACCGCGCTCCTCTGTGACGGCCACGTTCTCATCGAGGGGGTTCCGGGGCTTGCCAAGACGCTTGCCGCCTTCACCCTCTCCCGCTGCATCAGCGGTACTTTTCAGAGGATCCAGTTCACGCCCGACCTGATGCCGGCGGACATCACCGGCACAATGATCTACCAGCAGAACACGGGCACTTTTGTTGAGCGGAAGGGGCCCATCTTCGCACAGCTCATACTGGCCGACGAGATAAACAGGGCGCCCGCAAAGGTACAGAGCGCCCTTCTGGAAGCCATGCAGGAGCGCCAGGTGACTTTCGGCGGAATGACCCATCCGCTGCCCAGACCGTTCTTCGTCATGGCCACCCAGAACCCCATAGAGCAGGAGGGCACATACCCTCTGCCCGAGGCCCAGGTCGACAGGTTCCTCATGAAGCTCAGGGTCGACTACCCCACCCTCGAGGAGGAGAAGTTGATCCTTCAGAGGATGGGGGGGTTCGGGG
>JAWOHL010000073.1:0-10343 GCA_046485185.1 Candidatus Fermentibacteraceae bacterium | reverse complement strand
CCGTGGTCCTGCCCGGTGAGAAGCTCACCGTCCGAATACAGAAGAAGGGGCGCGGGGCCGGCCAGGGCGTGGGGTTCCTGTCGGACGGGACCATGGTGGTCGTCGACGAGGCAGCCAGTCTGATGGGCAGCGATGTAACGGTGACTGCTCACACCACCTTCCGGGCTTCGGGGGGAACGATGGTCTTCGCTTCGATGGAGAAGCAGGAAGAGGAAGCACTTGAACCCGTCGAGGAGGACCAGGCCTGATCAGGGAATCCGGGGCATGGGGTGCGGTGGTGACCGCAGCAGGGGCCGGAACCAGGTTTGGTGGCGGGTTGCCCAAACAGTTCATCAGGCTTGGTGGAAAACCTGTCCTGCAGTGGTCGGTTGACCTGCTTTCAGAGCTGATGCCCGTTGTTGTCTCGGTTCCTCCCGGCTTTCCCTGGAGGGACCACTGGACCCCGCCGCCGGGGGTCAGGGTGGTTCCGGGCGGCGCTCGCAGACAGGATTCGGTGCTGGCGGCGCTTGGTGCCCTTGACGCCCCGAGGTACGTTCTGGTTCACGACGGCGCCCGTCCCGGCCTGACCCGCGAGACCATACGCAGGGTGATGAATGCGGTGGAGGAGCACGGTGCGGCGATTCCAGGCATCAGGGTGCGTGACACACTGAAACTCGTTCGGGAAGGGATGGTCTCATCCACCATGGAACGTGGCAACCTGTGGATGATACAGACGCCCCAGGGGTTTGTGTACGAAGACCTTTGCCGTGTTCTTTCCAACTCCGCGGAAGTCACCGACGAAAGCTCCGCCATGGAGCTCGCCGGCGTGGCTGTCGCCGTCGTAGGGGGAGACCCCCGGAACCTGAAACTCACCGAGCCGTCGGATATGTCCTGTTTCGGCTTTCCTGCCAGGCTGTCTTTCGGCCAGGGGCTGGATTTCCACCCGTTCCGGGAAGACCGGCCAATGGTGGCAGCGGGTTGCCGGCTTTCCGAGACCGGCGGCCCAGCGGGGCACTCCGACGGAGACGCGGTTCTCCATGCGGCCTCCGATGCCGTTCTCGCCGCCGCTTCCCTGGGTGATATCGGAACCTTCTACCCGCCTTCAGATCCGGTCTGGAAAGACGCGGACAGCTCCATGATACTCGGCCAGTGCATGGAGCGGGTCAGAAGGGCCGGCTGGGAGCTTGCCCGGTTAGACCTCACATTGTTGGGGGACAGGCCCAAGGTGGCTCCCAACAGGGAGATGATGATCGAGAGACTTTCGGAGATACTCTGCGCACCAAGGGCAAAGATCTGGATAAAGGGAACCTCCACCAACACACTGGGTGACCTGGGCCGCGGCGGCGGTTTCGGCTGTCTGGCGCTGGCGGTCCTTGAAGCATGACCGGAGACGCCTGGCAGCAGTTCATCGACGGTCTGGACGCATGGACATCGGTTCCCGTCCTCACCCTGACTGCTTTCGTGGAAACGGTCTTCCCACCGTTTCCGGGAGACGTGCTGTACATCTCCGCGGGGGGGTTTTTCTTTTCGACGGGCTTTCCCCCCTGGTTGCTGTGGATACCCGGATTCGTGGGGTGCGCGCTGGCAACCCTGCTGCTGGAGGCCGCCGGGAGGGGCGCTGGCCCCAGGTGGCTCGAGAGGCTGGTATTGAACGGTTCGAAGGGTGAAAGGGGAATGGCCCGCGCCCGGGCGCTTCTGGCCCGGCACGGTGCATGGGCTCTATTTTTGAGCAGGTTCATCCCCGGGATCAGGTCTCTTCTGGTGGTGGCCGCTTCATGGAGCGGGATGGGCAGGACTGCTGTCCTGGTTCCTGCCCTTCTGAGCGCTGCCCTTTGGTACGGTATCCTTTCCGTCCTTGCTGTGGTTCTCGGAGCCAACATGGGCGCCGCCGCAGCTTTCATGGCGGATTACGGACGGCTCTCCCTTATACTTCTGGGGGTTCTTGCGGCCGTTCTGGCGGTCCTTCACCTCACAAGGGGAAGGGGTGGGAAGTGAAGGTGCTCTTCGCAGCTTCCGAGGTGTACCCCCTGGCAAGCACCGGGGGGCTTGCCGCGGTGGTCAGTGAGCTTCCAGCCGCGCTGAACCGCGAAGGTTCAGATGCAAGGGTTATGATCCCGTTCTACGGAGACATCCCGGCAGAAAAGGACGTGAGCTGGTCGGGAGCCGGCAGAACCTTCATGGGCGAGGATTTTGGTATCGCCGAAACCACGTTGCCCAACGGCGTAAGGGTGTATCTGGTGGCACGGGATGAGGATTTTTCCAGAAAGGGATTTTACGGCCCGACGCCCGATTCGTCCTGGCCGGACAATTTCAGAAGGTTCGCCTTCTTCTCCCGGGCGGTCGAGGCTTCATGCGGGGTGACCGGTTTTCATCCCGATGTTTTTCACTGCCATGACTGGCAGACCGGCCTTATTCCGGTGTACCTTCGGGGCTCGGGCAGAGCTTCGGTGTTCACGATACACAATATGGCCTTCCAGGGAAGGTTCGGACCCGAGAGCTGGGCTTCGGCGGGGCTTCCCGATTCACTGTTCGATCCGGGGGGCCTCGAGTTCTGGGGGGACTGGAACATAATGAAGGGCGCCATAGTTTTCGCGTCCGCAGTGACTACTGTCAGCCCGTCATATGCCCGGGAGATAAGGACGTCACGGTTCGGTTTCGGGCTCGAGGCAGTACTCGAGCGGGAGAAGGGGAAACTGACGGGCATCCTGAACGGCATCGATCCCGGCTGCTGGAATCCCGGGGACGATCCCGCGCTGCCGGCTCATTTTTCCATCGGGAGAATGGCGGGAAAGAAGAAGTGCAGGGCCTCGCTTATCAACGAGGCTCAACTGAGCCCGGCCGACGGCCCCCTTGTTGGAATGGTAAGCAGGCTCACACCCCAGAAAGGCGTCGACCTTCTTCTCGATTCACTGCCCGGTCTGCTCGGTCGGGGCATGAGCCTGGTGATTCTGGGTACCGGCGAGGCGGGTTACGAAAGGGCCTTCAGGGCCGCAGCCGCCAGCCATCCGGCTACCGTGGCGGTCAGGATAGACTACAGCGACAGCTTCGCCAGAAGGATCTTCGCCGGTTCCGACCTGTTCCTTATGCCTTCGATGTTTGAACCCTGTGGTCTTTCCCAGATGACCGCAATGAGGTACGGCTCGGTTCCCCTTGTGAGGAAGACCGGGGGGCTTGGTGACACTGTTGACAGCTCCACAGGTTTTCTCTTCGAAAGCCCTGGTGAGTTCCCCGAAGCCCTGGATGCTGTTACCCGCCTCTGGCACTCGGGTCCGGTTCCATGGTCGGCAATGAGGAAAAGATCCATGGAGGCCGATCATTCCTGGAAGAACAGGGTGCCTGCCTACCTCGAGGTCTACGGGCAAGCTCTGAAAAGGGCATCCGGATGATCATTCATGCAATGGCGCCGCTCCTTCAGTTCCACCACCCCGCGAAGGCGCATCTCATGCTTGCCGGAAACGGCTCCTGGACGATCACGGGCTTCAGCGCCATGTTCATCCTTTTCGGCGGCTTTGCCGCCACCGCCGGTTCTCCCGCTTCTTTACCCGCACTTCCCTTATTCATCCTTTTCGAGAGGATGTTCATGGCGGCGCTTGGCGGAACCGCAGCCTGGGCTCTGGCCAGGGCGCTGGGTGAGAAGTTTTCCATCCTGCCCTGCATTCAGTCAACGTTCATGTCGATGACCGTATGGGTTCTCGGTTTCGCGGCACTGGTGTGGATTTCCCGTGTCGCAGGCATCCCTCCCGGTTTCAGCTGGAGTCTTGCCGAGCTTGCGTGGAGGCTGCCCGTTAACCCTGCGGAGGCGTTCTTCTTCATCGTTCTTTTGAATCTTGACATTCCTTCGGTTGTAACGGTTTTCATCTGGGGAAGAGGGTTGTCGGCGGTGTGGGGAACCGACCCGTCCTTGGGTATGAGACTGGTCTGGGCGGTTTACCTTTTCGCCGTACTACTGCAGGCGGTTCCGGTTCTTTTGAACCAGGGAGGCTCGGAGGTTCTCGGTTTATGATCAGCACGCTTTTTCTGTCACTTGTGCTTGCCGGAGATTCCCCTCTGGCACTTGATCTTTCGGGTTGGGTGTCGCACGCGCTACGGAACTCCCCGGCCGTCGCCGAGGCCGAGGCGTCGCTCGAGGGTTCCAGGGCGTCCGTGAAGTCGGCGGAATCGTTCATCTGGCCCACCCTGGCCTTCTCAGCCTCGTCCGGTTATGCCTGGGCTTCAACTCCCCCCGATGGGCGTGGTCACACCGGGTCCGAGAGCTGGTCCGCCAGCCTCGGGTTATCCCAGGAGATTCTGGGTTCCGGTGGCCGTAACTGGCTTCTCCTTCGGGCCGAGCGCCGGGGTTTCGAGGCCGCGGAAGAGGATTACAGGGCAGCGGTACTGGAGATCGTGATGAGCGTTCTCGAATCCTATTACGGCGTTGTCGAAGCAGAGGGTCTTCTTGCCGCTGCCGGGCAGTCCCTCGAGAGAAGCGTGAGTCAGCTCGAGAGAGCACGGACCCTTTACGATATCGGGGGCATGACGACCCTCGAACTCCTGCAGCTTCAGGTTCAGGAAAGCCGGGACAGGCTTTCCCTCACCAGGTCCAGGCAGAACCTCAACACCTCCTATAACGCGCTCTACCTGGCGGCCGGGGTTTCAATGTCTTCCCGGAACATTACGGTTGATACCGCCGCGGTACTCGCGCCGATTCCCCCTGACTTTCTTGACGACCTTCCGCAGGACCTCGATGAAAACCCGTCCCTGAGGGCGGCAAGGCTCCGTTCCGAGCAGGCTTTCATCACCTCCCGGGCCCAGGGGCGCTCGGCCTGGCCCAGCCTCAGCGCCAACGCGAACTGGGGCTTCAGCGACAACCACTTCGACGGGTTTGACCAGGTGCCTGAGAACGATACCTGGTCCGTCGGCATCCGGCTGAACTGGACGATTTTCGACGGATTCGCCAGGGAGGCCGCCGCGCAGTCCGCAAGGGCGGGTGCTCTGAGAGGCGAAGCATCGCTGACGGCGGTCGAGTCGGGCCTGCAAAGCAGACTGCTGGCCGCGCGGGAAAACGTTGTCATCGCCTATGAGAGCTTTGTTCTGAGTGAACTTGCGCTAAGGCAGGCTGAGGAGCAGTACAGGTTGTCGAAACTCACTTACGAAATGGGGGGGCTCTCGCTTCTTGATCTTCTGGATGCCCAGCAGACCCTCACCGAGGCCCAGGCCGCTCTTGTCAGTTCCAGGGTCAACTCCCTGGTCGAGGAAGCGGGTCTCCTCGTTCTCATGGGCAGAACGCCCAGGCTGGGAGAGTAAGCGTTGCAGGGACTATGGGTTTTCGCACTTCTCAGCGGGGTCGGAGTTCTGATGGCCCAGATAACCTGGAACAGAATGCTGCTTCTGATAGCGGGCGGGAGCGTGGATTCCACGGCGGTCGTCCTAAGCGCGTTCATGTTGGGTCTGGGGCTGGGCGGAAAGGTTTTCGGCGGACTAGCCCAGCGTTCGTCCAGACCCCTGGCGGTGCTGAAATTTGCCGCCATGGGAACAGCGCTGGGTTCACTGCTCCCATTGCTTCTGGAACCGATGATGGAGACCGTCTACCCGTTGTTCTATTCGTCCGGGCTCCAGTTTCCGGCCAGATTCCTCTCCGCGGTCCTTATGGTGTTTCCCGCTGCATTCTGCGCCGGTGGGATCATTCCCTCCGCTTCGAGGCTCGTGCAGGGCCCGCGTGGTCGGAGCACTGCATCAGGGCTTTACGGCCTCAACAGCCTGGGCTCGGCCATCGGAGGGTTCCTCGCAGGGTTCGTTCTTCTGGAGGCGCTTGGCACCGCACCGACCCTTGTCATCGGTGCCGTGCTTCTTGTGGCAGGCCTGGCGTTTGTGAAAGACGGCAGGGTCGAACCTGATCCCGTGGTTAAAGGTATTCCACCCGGCGCATTTCACCTTGTTGTCTACGCTGCGGGCGGGTGTCTGGCCCTGGGTTACGAGACCGTGTGGAGCCGCCAGCTCACATTCGTTCTCGGGAACAGCACCTACGCATTTTCCACAATGGGGATCATGGTGCTTCTGGGAATAGGCCTCGGCGGCTGGTTCGGAAGGAATCTCGCACCCAGGGTGAAAAGCCCCCTGGCGCTCTTCGGAACCGTACAGGTTCTGCTGGCAGTTTCGGCGGTTCTTCCGCTGTCGGCGCTGAGAAGCTTCGGAGCCGTGGCGGCACTGACGGGCGGGGCCGGCTGGGCCGCGGGGACCGCCGGCGGATTTCTGGCTTCGTTCCTCTACATGCTGCCTTCGACCTTTCTCATGGGAGTGACCTTTCCGGTCATGCTCTCCGTCTGCGCCAGGGAAAACCGCCTCGGTGAGGACGTGGGAAAACTGAGCCTGGCCAACTGCATCGGCGCGGCAATCGGACCGCTTCTCGCCACCAGGTTTCTATTCCTTCACTTCGGTGTCACGAACACAGCGATGCTCCTGGCCTTCGGCAGCATTCTCACAGGTCTGGCCTGTTTCGTCAGGGCCAGGAGGTTCTCGGGTCTCCCCGCCGGTTTCGCGGCCGCGGCCACAGTCTATTTTCTCGTGGTTACATCACGTCCCCCGGGCTCCGAACCTCCAAAGGGCATGGACCTGCTCTACTTCAGTGAAGACAGGACGGCGACGGTGGCTGTATTCGGCAGGGAGTGGGACGGGTACCGCAGCCTGAGGATAAACGGTGTGGAAGAGGTTCCGATCGATCAGCCATCCCTCGAGGCTTTCTACATGCTGGGTCATCTTCCCTGGGGATACAACCCGGATGCCCAAACGGCTCTTGCCGTTGCTCTCGGGGGAGGGATCACTTCCGGCGCGCTGCTCACCCATCCCGTTCAGTCCCTGACCTGTGTGGAGATCTGTCCTGGCGTTTCCGAGGCTCTTCAATTCTTCGCTCATGAGAATCGCCGACCCGACCTCGACCCCCGTTTCACTCTCGTGGGTGACGACGGCAGGAACTACCTTCTGGGCATGCGGGACACCTTCGACCTCATAGTGTGCGACGCCACTCATCCCGGTTCCAGCGAGAGCTGGCTGCTCTATACGCGCGAATTTTATTCCCTGGTTCTCAAAGGGCTGTCAACCCGTGGTATAGCAGCACAGTGGGTTCCCCTTCATCAGCTTCCACCCCGTGAGTTTCACAGGATACTCTCCACCTGGGCGCTGGTTTTCCCGCATTCCGCGGCCCATCTCGCCGGCGGACGCCACGTGATCCTGATCGGCTCCCCCGACTCGCTGGTTCTCTCGGTTGAATCCATGTTCGAATCCGGCGAGGCCGCGGAACAGTTGGGTTCCGTGGCCTTCAGCCCGCGTGAGCCCATTTACCTCCAGCCCGTTCTGGACAGTGCCGGCATGCGGGAAGCACTGGCTGCGGGCCCCGATCCCAATACCGATCACAGGGCGCACTGCCAGTTCATACGTCGAAGGGCACCCGACGATCCCCAGGCCACGATAACGCCCAATGTGGCGCTTCTGTTCTCGTTTTCGGCATTGTCCCCCGACCCGGTGCAGATGTCCCAGATGGTTTACTGGAGCGGTTCAATCCCGGGCGCTTACTCGCTCCTCGACGGAGTTCACGGCATTATGGCGTCGCGCTGGAGGGCAGTGGCCCTTACTTCAGCTGCGGAAGTGCTTTATGATGGTGGTTCACCAACAGAGGCAGCCCAGTTTGCCGCGCGAGCGGCAGCGGCCGATCCTCTCTGGCCAAGACCCGAACGGTTGATCGCATATATGGAAAGTGGATTACAGGAAACGGAGTGACGGCAATGGGAAGACTGGCATTTCTCTTTCCCGGTCAGGCATCCCAGCAGGTTGGGATGCAGAAACATCTCATGGATTTCCCCGAATCGAGGGAGTTCCTTGAGAAGACCTACACCCTCAGCGGTGTGCATGACCTTCTCCAGGTGATGAGTGACGGCCCTGGCGAAACGCTCACCCGCACCGATTACGCGCAGCCCGCCATAACCATGGTGAGCATCGCCACCCTGAAGGTTCTCCAGGTCGCTGGCATCCGCCCCGAGGGCGCGGCTGGGCACAGCCTGGGCGAGTACTCGGCCCTGGTGGCCGCAGGGGTTCTTCTGCCGGAAACCGCGGTGAAACTCACAAGGCTCAGAGGCGAACTGATGCAGCGCTGTGCCGACATACATCCCGGAGGGATGCTGGCGATTCTGGGGCTCGATCTCGAAAGCGTCAGCAAAGCTGTTGAGCAGGCCTCCGAAATCGGTCCGGTGGGTGTTGCCAACATGAACTCGCCCGGTCAGGTCGTCATCTCCGGCGCCAGCGAACCACTTGAAAAAGCCGGGGAGATATGCAGGGAGCTTGGAGCCAAGAGGGTTCTCCCCCTGCAGGTTTCCGGCGCGTGGCACAGCCCGCTCATGGAGGATGCCGCCCGCGACCTCAAGAAAGCCCTGAAAGAGGCCGCTTTCTACGACCCGGGGATACCCGTCGTAGCCAATGTGACTGCGGGTTACATCACCAGCGGCGACAGGGCGCGTGAGCTCCTGTCCAGGCAGGTGACTTCACCGGTTCTCTGGGCGGCATCAATGCAGTTGATGATAGAAAACGGTTTTGACACCTTTGTTGAGGTTGGCCCCGGCACTGTTCTGCAGGGCCTGCTGGCAAAGGCAAAGGACGTTCATGTGTACGGCACGCACGACGCCGCCTCCCTCGCCCGCACCCTTGCCGAACTGGGGGGACGGACTAAGATAAATTAGTTTGTCAGCGTAAATTATTGGTATATAATAACTAACATGCAGCGCAGTAATATAATATTGCGCTGCATGCTTTTATGCTGACAAACTAATTTATCTTAGTCCGTCCCCCTCCCTAAGACGCGGTCGTGGGCAGGGAAGGCGAGGGGAGGGATATCGCACGGGGCGAGCCACAGCACCTCGGACGCGTCGTCGCCGGGCACGGGGGTTCCATGGAGACCTGTGGCCCTGAAAACGTAGAGGGCGACTCCGCCGTAAGCCGTCGAGTCTCTGTCGGCGCCCGCGAGCTCCATGCTGTCAGCAGTAAGGCCTGTTTCCTCTTGAAGCTCACGTCTGGCGCATTCTTCGGGTGTTTCGTCAAGGTCCATGAAACCCCCGGGAAGGCAGAGTTCACCCATGGCAGGCGGAAAAGCTCTTCTCACGAGAAGGACTTTGCCGTTGTTGTCCCTGGTCAGAACCATCACTGCGGGAAGCGGGTTTCGGTAGTGAACCAGTCCGCAATCCCGGCACTCCATGTGACCATGCACGCCCAGCAGGTTACCGCCGCAGACCGGGCAGAATCTCGGAGCCGAGTAGAAGGCCGCCTTGTCAGGGGTTTTTGGCCCCGGCCCCACTCCCGGGAAGTGACCGATCAGGAAGCCTCCCTCCCTTCTGAAGCCATCACGGATGGCTCCCCTCAGATAGGTCAGAGCCTTTGGGACCGCTGACGCCGGATCATGGCCGGACGCCATGAGGGCGGCGCATGCTGATGCGAGTGTGCACCCCGTGCCGTGGACCTTGCCGGGAACGATCCTGCTGCCAGGAAAAACCGTAACGCCCTTCCCGGTCACAAGAACGTCCGACGGTTCTCCCTCGAGATGGCCGCCCTTCACGAGGACCGCCCGCGCGCCGTAATCCAGCAGGATGCGGCCGGCATGCTCCATCTCCCAGAGCGTTCTGACCGGTCTGCCGGTCAACGCCTCGGCTTCGTCCAGGTTTGGGGTGAGCAGTGAGGCGTGAGGAACCAGGTGTTTCAGAAGGTTCTCGGAAAGACCGTTTCCCGAAAGGCTGTCGCCGCTTCCCGCCGCAAGAACAGGGTCGACCACCAGCGGGGCGGGGAATATCCGGTTCCTGTACGCATCGGAAACCGCCTCGACAGCGCCCGGGCTGCCGAGCATGCCGGTCTTCATGCCGTGCAGCGGTCCGTCATCACAGATCCTTTGCATCTGAGCGCTGATCTGCCCGGGGCTGACAGGGCTCCAGGAGTACACCCGACCCGAGTCCTGAACCGTGATAGCCGTCACCGCGCAGCAGCCGTGTGCGCCCATGGCCGCAACCGCTTTCGCGTCAGCCAGAAGCCCCGCCCCTCCACTGGGGTCAGTACCCCCCACGAGGAGAATCACCGGTCTTGCTCCCGCACTCGCCAAACAGTGCTTGAAGGTATTAGTTTTAGGGCATGTACTCATGGTCATGGATCGCACCCGTTCTATGCTTGATAGTGCTTGGATCGGCTTCGGCCTCCACGGGACCGAGTATAGATTCGGTGTACTTTCTGGGCAATCCGCCCCTGGATGAGGGTGCCCTTCTTTCGGGCACCGGCCTTGAACCCGGCGCCTCCGTTTACGGGCTCTCGAGGGTTCTCGTGGGGAACGGAGTCGTCTCCAACCTCAGAAGCCACGGATATCT
>JAWOHL010000092.1:0-3905 GCA_046485185.1 Candidatus Fermentibacteraceae bacterium | reverse complement strand
ACTGCCCGCTGAAAAGCACAAGGCTGAAGCGGGTGTCGGGCATGGCGCCCACGAGCCTTCTTATCTCGGAGGCGGCCCTTCCAAGCCGCGTGGGCGCCTCGTCGTCACAGGCCATCGACCTGCTTACGTCGAGGGCAATGGCCACGTTCCTGCCGCCCGCGGGCAGGAAGGCTTCGTCCCTTCCCCAGGTGGGTCCCGCAAGGGCGAATACGGCAAGGAGCATCCCGAGCGTCCAGAGCCATCGGGTGAGAAGGCGGCGCGGCGGCGGTTCGATGCCCACCCTTTCCCACAGCACTGGACGGACGAACCTTCTGAGCCTCTCGTCCTCGTCGGCGAGCCAGACCGTCCGCAGCCAGTGCCACACCGGGGCGATGACCAGCATGAGAAGCAGAAAGGGCCTTTCGAAGGTCATTCTCCCCCTCCTATGGTTTTCAGCGCCCGCCATTTCAGGAACATTCCGAAGAGAAGGAGGATCAACCCCGCCCACAACCACCCCAGATACCTGTCGATGTAGATGAAGAGCCCTTCGGGGGGGAGCGTCGAGGCTTCGAGCGAGTCGATGGAGTCGTACACCTCCGAGAGGTCGTTGGACGAGTAGGCGTCGAAGAGCCTGCCGTTGTTGATGGCCGCTATTCTGGCAAGGGTTTCGCGGTCGACGCCGTAGGCGTCCTGCTCGGTCCCTATGGCCACGGTGTAAACCGCTATGCTGTCGCCGTGCAGGGTGTGAACCGCGTTGGCCACCGTTATGGGGTCGACCCTGCCGGCCGTCTCCATGCCATCGCTGAGAAGGACGATGACCCTTCTTGACGTGGCCGACCCCCCCAGCCCCCGGGCGGCGGCTGCAAGCCCGGCCCCTATTGCAGTTCCGTCCTGCAGATGCCCTATGGCCGCCCTTTCCACATACCTGCAGAGCGTCTCGTGGTCGAACGTGGGCGGGCAGATTACAAGGGGTTCAGCCGCGTAAAGCGTGAGCCCGATCCTGTCGTTGGGCCTTCCCGCGATGAACTCGAGCGCCGCGGCCTTGGCAGCCGCGAGCCTGTTGGGTCTGAAGTCTTCAGCAAGCATGCTGGTTGACACATCGAGGGTTATCACGATGTCCAGCCCCTCGGTGGCGTCCGGCAGCCTCTCGTAGCCGTACTGTGGCCTGGCCAGGGCGATGAACAGGCAGAGCACGCCGCACCAGATCACAACCGACGCGATCCCCGAAGACGCGCCTGCCCCCTCGATCCCGTTGAAGGGGCCGGTGAAGACAACGCTCTTTTCCTTCCTGACCCTTGTCAGGGCGTGAACCAGCAGAAGAAGGGGAAAGCCAAGAAGGGCCGGCCAGAAGTGGAAACCCGTCATGGCTCCCTCCTGGTGAGTTCAGCGAGGAGCTCGATGAAGCCCCTGCTTTTCTCCCTGCTGCTTCCCCTGTTGGCGTAGATCTGAAGTACTATCTCCCGCATGAGGGGTCTGGCCTTTTCGAGGAACCTGCCGGCGCCCTTCTCCCGGGCGAGCTGCCTCTCCATCTGGTAAAGGGTCAGCGCCGGGTTGCCAAACCCGAACCTTCCCGCCACCAGGGCTCTGAAGATGCTCTCCATCTGTGCGTAAAGGGCCTTCCAGTCGCCGTGCACAAAAGCGTCACCCTCGAGCAGCGACATAACCTTCCTGTCCAACGGCGCGTCTTCCCGATCGGAGGTTTCAAGGGGTACCGACCCCCTCCTCCGCCTGCGAACCATGTACCACGCGGTGACTCCCGCCAGTAGAATGAATCCCCCGATTACGGGAAGCCAGGGGAAACCCGGAGGTCCCCCCCATGAGAGCCAGAAGGACCGCAACCGCAGGTAGTCCCGCGGGAAGCCCGGGGGAATGTTCATGCGGGCCGGGGCCGGCGCGAAGGCGGGCGCGAGGGTCGTGTCCGGTATCAGTGCGTTGACCAGAAGCACGGGTCCCGGAAGGAAAAGCGTGTCGCCTCCCTGGAATGCCGGCATTTCCGGCAACGCTATCGTGTCGAGCTGAAGGGGCACGATGGTTACTCTCCCGCCGTCCGCCCCCACCACTGAAAAGGCCTCGCCCGTTGCGATCTCCCCGGCCTCATAGCCCTGCGGGAGGCCGTAGTCGATTGTAACGGGAAGCCCCAGAGGCACTTCCAGAACCAGAAGCAGCACGCGCAGAAGAAGCATCAGTGCCTTCTCCTTCTCTTCCGTACCGAGAAGAACCTTCTGAGGGGAAGCACCAGGTCGTCGGCCGTGGAGATGCTCACAAGGTCGAGCCTGGCCGTCCGGCAAAGGGTCTCACGGGCTGCCGAGCGGGCCTGGACAGCCCGGTTGAACTCGTCCTGCCAGCGCTGTGAGCCGGTGTCGGCAACCCTCTCCGTACCGGTCTCGGGGTCGCGGAAGCGAATCCTTCCCACGGGCGGGACCCTTGTTTCCCGGGGGTCGAACACATGTATTCCCACCAGGTCGTGCCTGGCCGAGAAGGACCGAAGGAGCTTCAGTGAATTGTCATCGTACCTGAAGTCGCTTATCAGAAAGACGAGCGCGCGCCTCTTCAGGATCATGCCCAGAAATGCCAGTGCGCTGTTCACATCGGCCTTTTCCCTGTGATCCGATGCTTCGAGCACGGTCTTTATGATGCCAAGGGCGTGTGAGCGGCCCTTGTCGGGCGGGATGTAGTCGTGAACCCTGTTGCTGAACGAAAGCATCCCCACCCTGTCATTGCTTCTCACTGCGGAAAGGGCCAGCACCGCGGCGGTCTCGGCCACGCGGTCGGCCTTGGTGAGGCTCACCGAGCCAAAGTTGAGGCTGCCCGAAACATCGACGAGAAGAACGACAAGCAGCTCCCTCTCCTCGGCCAGCACCCGCACATGGGGATAACTGCTCCTCGCGGTGACGTTCCAGTCGATGAGCCTGGGGTCGTCCCCTTCGGAGTACCGCCGGAATTCGCAGAACTCCATGCCCTGCCCACGGAAGATCGAGCGGTAATCACCACCGATGAGCTGCTCCACGAGCTTTCGGGTATGTATCTCGATTCGCCGGACCCGGCGGAAAAGGCTGTGGGTTGCTTCCATCTTACCTGACGCCCACCGGTACCTTGTCCAGAATGGTCCTGATTATCTGCTCCACCCCCACCTGCTCGGCCTCGGCTTCGAACGAGCGGATGATACGGTGGCGCAGAACCGCGGGAGCAACTTCCTTGATGAGGTCGGGTGTGACGAATGCCTGCCCCCCAAGCACGGCAAGTGCGCGGGCGCCGGCGATGAGGGCAAGGCTGCCCCTGGGGCTGGCGCCGACCGTTATCAGTGTTTCAAGGTCCTTCAGTCTGGCCTGCTTGGGGTTACGGGTGGCGTCCACGAGCCTCACCGCGTAATCGAGGGCTTCCGGCTCGACGATTATGCTTTTTACGGTGTTCTGCAGCTCGGTCACATCCTGCGGGGTCAGTACCGGTTCCGCGGGGGGCACCCCGAACCCCCCCATCCTCTGAAGGATCAACTTCTCCTCCTCGAGGGTGGGGTAGTCGACCCTGAGCTTCATGAGGAACCGGTCGACCTGGGCCTCGGGCAGAGGGTATGTGTGGGCGGCCTGTGTTTTATAATGTTACCTATCCAAACATCTTTGCGGGAGTAACCGATTTCTTTAAGAGACTCTTCCAAAAGTTTTCCCGCACGTCCTACAAAAGGCATACCGGTCTCATCCTCATTTCTGCCGGGAGCTTCTCCGATGAAAACTATTTCGCTGTCTATATTACCGTCACCGGGTACCGCATTTAAAGCTTCTTCGTGCAATCGGCACCTTTTACAGGCCTTTATGGCCGAAGAGATTTTGTCCATCATTTCCTGTTTGCTCATATTATTTGGGGAGGTAGTGTTTTAAATTATCGGCGTTAATATAAACTTTGTCCGTCTTACCCTCTACAATTTCCCGAGC
>JAWOHL010000070.1:0-5810 GCA_046485185.1 Candidatus Fermentibacteraceae bacterium | reverse complement strand
ATCACATGCCAGCAGCTTGCCTGTACGGGCAATGCCCGTCTGCACCTCGTCGGCAATGAAGAGGACATTGTTCTTTTTACAGAGGTCATAGGCCTTTTTAATATAACCGTCATCGGGTACAAAGACACCCGCTTCACCCTGGATGGGTTCCACAAGGAATCCGGCCAATCATCGGGCAGAACTCCCCCGGCCATGCCCACGCTCTCCACGAATACCTGAACGGTTTCCAGCATCCGTTCATCGCTGGGGACCGTCAGGCGTATTCCCTTGAGCACCTCAGCCCTCCAGGGCCGCCAGGGCCTCGGTCTCGTCGTTGAAAGTGTCGAACACGGTGATGAGCTTGGTGATGATGAAAAGCTCATGTATCTTTTTGGTGGCGTTGAGTATGACCATCCGGCCGGCCACCCTGGACACTGTGGCATGGCCGCTGACGAGCACGCCCAGCCCCGAACTGTCCATCCACGAAACGCTTCCAAGGTCAACCAGGATCCTTCTGTAATCGTTGTTCACTGCGCTTTCGAAGGCGGTCTTGACTTCCATGAGGTCGGGTCCGCTGATGACCTTGCCACTGAGCCTGATTACCTTGACCGTGCCCTTGTTCTCTTCTGTTATTTTCATGTTATCCCTCCGGGTTATGTTTTGAAACCGGTGTTACCGCTCCCTGACCGCTTAGCATAGGAAAACCCAGGCCTGGGTGCAAGAAGGGGGGATCGGTTCAGGCGCAGACAACGAAATCCCGCCCCTCCACCAGCCCCCTGTCAGTCAGGAAACTCCGTATCCTTTGCCGGGCTCCCTGCTCGCGTGAGGCGGCAACCACGGGAACACCTTTGTATTCACCGATCCTCTCCGAGTCAACCACGGGTATCCCCCTCAGGGTGTCCCCGTCCCGCCCGGGGTCGGCACAAAGGAAGGCCTCTATACGAAAACCCTCGAAGATCATCCACCTCGAAAGCCTTCGGGCGGTCTGGCCGCTTCCCGCAAAAACCACCCTCCTTTCCCGAAACATAGGCAGCATGGAAAGGTACATCGCTTTCGTCCTGTAGAATGAGTTCAGTGAATAGCACGGGGACCTCCGGCTGAAACGGTCGGGTCTCTCCCTCCAGCCCAGAAGCACCCTGGGCACCTTTTCGAAGCGGAAGCCCATGGACCACAAACGAAGCCACAGCTCGTAGTCCTCGGGCAGACCGAGGTCACGGTAGCCTCCCTCGTCGATGACCGCTTTGCGGTGGAAAAAGGCGGACGGGTGCGCAACGGGGCTCTCCACGAAGATGTCACGGCATATCCGGTCGTGACTGATGAGGCTGTTCAGCCACTTCTCATAGCCTCGGTAACCGGCTGAGACTGCCTTTTCGGGAAAACACCTCACCCTGCATGACACAACGCACCGCGGACCCAGAGCCAGAGCAAGAACGAGCTGCAGCGAAAGCCTCTGTGGATGACAGAAGTCATCCGCGTCGAGACGGGCCACCCATTCCCCCCGGGCAGCCTCGAGCCCAGTGTTCAGGGCGCTGACGAGCCCGGCGCCCTCAGACTCGACTGATCTGAACCTGCCGTCGCTCCGGCAGCACTCATTGACGATCCCGGGAGAGTCGTCGGTCGAGCAGTCGTTCACAAGAACGACCTCGAACCGCTCGAGGGTCTGTCTTTTCAACGATTTCAGGGCATCGGGAAGCCATCGGGCTTCGTTCTTGAAGGGAAGCACCACCGAAACCAGCATCAAAGGGGGCCGAATGTGGCCAGAACCTGTTCCGGGGAGAACATGGGTGTGTAGCAGGCCAGTCCACGGCAGGCCTGGGCGTAGGGTCGGTCAAGCGTGGGAAGCATGTTCTCGTAAATGATGCCGGCCCCCTCGGGAGTGAACGGATCCACCAGATCGACATTCCCTTCCCCTGCCAGAGCAACGGCCGCCCTGTGGAGCGCAATGGTGACAGAATCGGATGGGCTGCCCACGACGTAGAAGTGAAGGGTCTCGTCTGTCTGAGCCGTTTCCGTATCTTCGGTGCGCCCCCCGATGGCCTCCCTGAAGCTGGCGGCGGTTGCGGCGCCCACCAGCCGGGCTGTCTCACGGCCGTCCACAATGACGATTGTGACGGGCAGCACTGAGGGTATGTCGTACCTTTCCCGAACGACATCTGCCTCGGAAGGGGAGAGCCAGACCACAGGCATGGCTATGGAAACCGATTCTCTGAACGACACAAGGGTGGAAAGGTCGGGGTCGCCTATGGAAACCGCCGCGAACAGCACCTCCCCGTCATATTCGATGTAAAGGCTGTCCAGTACGGGCAGCTCGTGAACGCAGGGACTGCACCATGTCGCCCAGAAGTTCAGAAGAACGGGTCGTGTACCTGCGGTCCCCATCAGGCTGTCCAGAGAGCCCGTTCCCGTGAGCAGAACACCCTGCTCACCGAAGGCGGTTCGGGAAAGTCGCGTCGCCGCCCTGAACGCGGGAACAAGAAGAACGAGCAGGGCGGGTATCCACCACGGAAACCTACGGCCCATGGCTGATCGCTTTCACGGGGCACTCCCCAACGCACTTCATGCAGCGGACGCACTCCGGCGACGAGGGAGCCTTCCAAACAGCTATTCCCATGGGGCATACCGATTCACACCTGCCGCAGCGCACGCAGGCGTCCGACACCCGCATTCGAAGGACCGAGACCTTTCCAAGAAGCCCCCAGGCGGCCCCAAGCGGACACAGGTACCTGCAGAAAGGTCTCGATACGGAAGCCGAAAGAAAAATGACGACCACGGCCAGAGCGCTCTTCCAGATGAAAAGGAAGCCGGTCCGGTAAAACCCCTCGTGGTCCATTGAAACCAGGGGCCAACCCGCCAGGGCCGTGCCCGCAGGACAGACCGCCTTGCAGAACCACGGGTCACCGGGAGCTCCCGGAGAACCCCGGAGAAAAAGCGGCAGAAGAAGGACGAACAGGAAGAGCATGGCGTATTTCAGCGGGCGGAACGCCTCGGGCACCCTGATCCGCGGGAGCGGCAGCCCGTTCAGAAGCTCCTGCACCAGACCAAAAGGGCAGATCCAGCCGCACGCGAGCCTTCCAGACGAAAGCCCCACGGCTGCGATGAAACCGAAGGGGGCCAACAGGGCCAGGGCTTCGGGCTTGCCTGTGGACAGGGCGCCCAGGATCATGGGCGAGGCCAGGATGGCCTGAAGGGAACCGGCGGGACAGGCGAGAACGGAAGACGGCGTGCTGTAACACCACAGGCCTGGTATGAAGAACATCTTCGATAGTCCTGTGAAGATGCCACCCGTCACCCAGCCCGAAAAATGGAGGTTCGTTCCCAGCAGGGCCGCGAACTGGACTGCTTTTCTCACGGGAGAGATCATCAGCCAATGCCTATGCATTCAAGACAGACGTTGATCGCCTTGTACAGGATGACCAGGGGATCTCCGAGAAGGTAACCGACCGCTGTCAAACCCAGCGCCAGGACAAGAAGGGCTGTTCTGAGGAAAATGGAGGCGGCGACCAGATTTGAACTGGTGAATGGCGGATTTGCAGTCCACTGCCTTCCCACTTGGCTACGCCGCCTCTCAGTGGAGCCTGGCAAAGATACTATGGCTTGTCTCCGCTTGTCCAGTCGAGGCCCACCCAGAAGCCCTCTTCCCACACCATGGACCCGAAGGGCGACTGAACCTCGGGAACCACGAACATGCTCACCCTTCCAAGGTGGTCGGAATCGCGGACGTCGCCGGATATGCCCCCGATGGCAAGGATGAGACCAATGACCTCCTCGGGACCGAGCACCTCCATAAGCTCGAAGGCGTCGAAACCCAGACCAAGGCCAAGCACAACCACTTCACCGCTTTCGGGAATGCCGAATTCACCCGTGAAAAGGCCGGTTGCTACCTGGGTATTGGTGACCCCGGGGCCATCGTCAGTGTCGAGGAAAACGTCGTAATCAAGTCTGGCGAGGGTCAGGGGCAGGGCCGCTAACCACTGGGAGGAGATGTTGGGGTTCTTCACTCCCAGCCCCACGGTCATGTCTACCGGGCACTGGCCCTGCAGCCAGTACGACAGAACAGTGGCAGCCTGTTCAAGGCTGAGGTTATCCAGATCATCCACGGGTATGCCGCAGATGCTTACGGACTGGGTGTTCTCCACCCTGAACCTGGCCCAGAGCAGGGCCAGGGGGCCGGTTGAGTCGCACCCGGACGCAAGAAGGACAAAGAACGCGGGCAGTAGAGTGTATTTCATGAATCCACCTCAATCCCCATTCCCAAAGAGAACTTGGTAAAGCTCAGGAGAAACATACCACGACAAGGCCTCGGACGGGTCAGCCATCAGTTTCCAGAACGTCAGCGAGACCGCGTCGGTCACAAAGGGACGCTCCTCTTCCGAAGCAACTATCTCACCGTTGAACGGAAACACCACAACGGGGTTCCCGGGGGACGGGCAGATCCCGAACCCCCATTCCCCATCCCGATACTCGGTGTACACCAGGTTCCGTTCCCTGAGTTCCAGGTCCATCCCGTCGTTCACGAGGCTCCATGAACCGGTGGCGCCCATGATGCAGCTCAGGCCGGACTGAACATGGTAATAGTATGCACCGTCGGGGAAAAGGAACAACGCCTCCCCCACCCCGGCGGGTATGCAGTCGATCGAGTGCCAGAAGCCCACCATGTCCTCACCTGTAACCCCGGACACGAGAAGCGCGATGAGAAACCCCGTGATCAAATCATCCCCTCCCTGACACGCCCGGCCATCACGGTGTTCCCGGCTGCCTCGAGGGCCGAGGCATAAGCTTCGAGGGCCGCATTGTAGTCTTCGCGCGCAATGCATCCCGCGGGAATGTCCTCTCCGGGCTCGAGTATCTCGTGGGCCTGCCTGCCCAGAAGGATCAGGGAGACCTGGTCGGCGGCCTCGAAACACCCGGTCCCTCCGCCGGCCCTGGCACACCTGAAAGCCGCTTCGAGGAAATGCAGGCAAAGCTCCCTGCCGTTGGGCATGGCCTGGGGGTACATTATCCCCTCCACCAGGTAAGACGCCTCGGCAAGCCTTCCCTGAGCAAGCAGATCCATTGCCCGGTCGTAGTCCGCCCCGTAGGGGTCCTCCACTCCGCTGTCCAGAAGGGTCAGCGTCAAGTCCGAAAGAAGGTACGTGGCGCTTGCGTAGACGGCGGTGTAAGGCGCCTGTGAGGCCACCTCGATGGTGGAATCACCACGATTGAAGAATGCGTCTGTCTTCGCGGGATTGAACGGACCCGGAAAGGGTGCGAACCCGGTTACCACTGACTCGCCGTCGAGGGAAAGGGCAACCACCGCAGACCCGTCGGGCAGCAGATCGTAGGCCAGATACGCCTCACCATCGTATTCATAAAGCGGAACAAAGCCTGAGTAGGCCGCAAGGATAAGAAGCAGCATAAAAAAACCTCCCGGGTTGATCCAGGAGGAAGATAACTGAAGCCGGAAAAAAAGTGGAGCGGGAAACGAGACTCGAACTCGCGACAACTACCTTGGCAAGGTAGGGCTCTACCAACTGAGCTATTCCCGCTCCGATTCAACGGGGGGTTATATGGTCATGCCTCCCCGAACTGTCAAGACCCGTTTGGGCGCCCTACCGCTCCACGACCCAGGCGTCGGAGTAGCCCAGAGCCCTTACCGAAGCCTGAAGGGCAAGGGCCTGTTCACGGTTCTCGAAGGAACCAACTCGAACCTTGTGGTAGGCCCCCTCGGAATCAACGAACACCGGTTGTTCGAGACGCCGCGCCGCGCTCGAGCAGTAGACCCTCTCCGATGACTCTCAAACTTGATTGCCTATTTGATCAGATCGATGAGGCGGCTGAAACCCTCGTCAAGC
>JAWOHL010000063.1:0-2568 GCA_046485185.1 Candidatus Fermentibacteraceae bacterium | reverse complement strand
GCCGGGATCAGGCAGGTCGTCATTACCGGGGGGTGTTTCACCAACAGGCTTCTCACCGAGCTGACGATGGCAAAACTGAGGGCTGATGGTTTCACCCCGATCAGGCACCACCTTGTGCCGCCCGGCGACGGCGGCCTAGCCCTGGGTCAGGCGGTGATGGAACCATCGGCCTTGTGAGGAAAGACCTCTCGAGACGCGAATGCTTACCCCGCGTTTCCGACGAAGCCCCCATCCCGTATAATCCGTTCAGGAGCAGGTACGGCCGCTATGATCCCTTTCACCCGGTATCAGGGGAGGCTTGATGAAGTTCGTCGACGAGTACCGTGAAGCTTCCCTTTGCCAAGGCTACGCGGAAGAGATCAGGCGAACGGCGACACGGCCCTGGACCATAATGGAGGTCTGCGGAGGGCAGACCCACACGATCCTCCGTTACGACCTTCCCGGCATGCTGAACGGGGCAGTGGAGCTCATCCACGGCCCGGGCTGCCCGGTGTGCGTCACACCGCCTTCCTTCATCGATGCCGCCCTTCACATCGCTTCACTGCCGGGAGTAATTCTCTGCTCGTTCGGCGACATGCTCCGCGTCCCCGGCAGCGGGGGCGATCTCAACTCGGCAAGGGCCCGGGGAGGGAACGTGAGAATGGTCTACTCCCCATTCGACGCGGTGGAGCTGGCCCGCAACAACCCGGCAAACCAGGTCGTCATGTTCGCCGTGGGGTTCGAGACCACCGCGCCTGCCACCGCGGCCGCGCTTCTTGCCGCAGCGGAACTGGACAACTTCTCGGTCATCTGCTGTCACGTGCTTGTGCTGCCCGCCATGGAGGCGGTGATGTCCATGAAGGGGTGCAGGGTCAACGGATTCCTGGCCGCAGGCCACGTTTGCACCGTCATGGGGTGGAACCAGTACTCGGCGCTGGCCCGTGACCACAAGGTGCCGGTGATCGTGGCCGGCTTCGAACCGGCGGACATCCTTCAGGCCATCCACATGTGTGTCAGCCAGTTGGAGAAAGGGTCGCACCGGGTCGAAAACCAGTACACACGCTCGGTCTCCCCCGACGGCAATCCCGCCGCGAGGGAGCTCATGGACCGCGTCTTCAGTGTGACGGACAGGGAGTGGCGGGGCCTCGGCATGATCCCGAAAAGCGGTCTCCGTCTCTCCGACGACTGGCGGGAATACGACGCCATCCGCAGGTTCGGGGTAACGCTGTGCGAGCCGGCCGCAGCCACCGAATGCATGGCCGGAAGGGTCCTCACCGGGGATATCCCCCCAACGGGCTGCCCGCACTTCGGAAGGGACTGCACACCGGAGTCTCCAATGGGCGCCCCGATGGTCTCCTCCGAGGGCGCGTGCGCCGCCCACTACCGGTACGGGAGAAGAACGTGATGAACTGCCCGCTCCCAACGCCTCCAGGCGACACCGTCACCCTTGCCCACGGCGGGGGTGGACGGCTGACGAACGGTCTTATCGAGGACCTGATGATACCCGCCTTCGGAAGGCCTCCGGGTGGCGAACAGCACGACGGGGCTCTCCTTCCCATTCAGGGAAGCTCCGGGGTCGCCTTCACTACGGACTGCCATGTTGTCGATCCGCTTTTCTTCCCGGGAGGCGACATAGGTTCCCTGTCCATCATCGGCACAGTGAACGACCTGGCGATGTGCGGCGCCGTACCGAAGTGGATAAGCGCGGGCTTCATACTCGAGGAAGGTCTTTCGATGAGCGTGCTTCGAAGGGTCGTGGCCTCGATGGCGACCGCCGCCGCGAACTCGGACGTGAGGATAGTCACCGGTGACACGAAGGTCGTGAACAGGGGCAAGGGTGACGGCATCTACATCTGCACTTCGGGCGTGGGCCAGGTGATACCCGGAATGGACGTGAGACCAAAAAGGGTGACCGCGGGCGACGCGGTGCTGGTCAGCGGAGACATAGGCAGGCATGGCATCTCCGTTCTCGCTTGCAGGGAGGGCATCTCCCTCGAGCTGACCATCGAAAGCGATCTTGCGCCCCTCACAAAAAAGGTGCTGGCCCTGGCGGATGCGGGCGTTGATGTCCACTGCATGAGGGACCTCACCCGCGGCGGGCTTGCAGCAGCCCTGAACGAGATCGCCACAGCATCTTCGACAAGCATGACGATGGATGAGGCAGCCATCCCGGTGGCCGACGAGGTGGCCGGCGCCTGCGAGATACTCGGGCTCGACCCCCTCCAGTCGGCATGCGAGGGAAGGTTCGTGCTGTTCACCCCTCACGGCCATGCCCAAAAAGCCCTGAAGGCCATGGGAACCGGAGCCACCCTCATCGGCGTGGTCGACGATTCACCTGAAACCGGGGTTTTCCTCAGGACGACACTTGGCACCACAAGGGTTCTCGAGATGCCCTCGGGCATGCTTCTGCCCAGGATTTGCTGAGAAGCCCGCCGGAGACCCGAGCCAACAGGAACACAAAGGAACGCCAATACGACGGTGCAGGAAGCTTGACACTGATTCGGGCTTCACCCCAAATAATCCTTGACAGATAGCAGAAATAACAAAACGACGATAATCCTGATATAATTGTGATCGAATACCTTGAAA
>JAWOHL010000046.1:0-29790 GCA_046485185.1 Candidatus Fermentibacteraceae bacterium | reverse complement strand
GCCGCCGAGGTGGGCTCCGCCCTGGAAGATAACGGACTCCGTTCCGCCGGGGGCGTTGAACGTGCCGCCAAAGAGGTTCGCGACGCCGCTGCCCGCGCCGGACCTGCTCTCCATGTGGCCCGACTCTGTTGTCAGGCTCTCCATGCAGTTCGATCCCGGGGAATGGGCCTATGCCTGCGCCAACCCGGATTCGGAGATACAGGTTCAGGCCGTGCTGACCACAGGCGGCATGACATACCCGTGCACCATGCAGATAAGGGGCCAGACCAGCAGCTACTACCCCAAAAAGTCAGTGAAGGTTAGGCTCGCCCCCGGATATCTTCTCCACGGTTTTGACGAGATGAACCTGAACGCCCAATACATGGACAGAACCAGAATAAGGGAAAACCTGTGCTATCTGTTTCATGCCCAGTGCGGGCAGATCGTTCCCTTTGCGGCCATGACCGAGGTCATATACAATGGAGCAACCCAGGGCCCGTACCTTTTCGTGGAGGATGTTGACGGCGACTTTGCCCTTCGGACATGGCTTCCGGACGATGCTGTAGTTTACAAATGCCGGGAGTACGGGGCATCACTCAATTCCCCGGACAGGCTGCACCTCTACCTGAAGAAAACCTTCGAGAACCTTCCGGACGACGATCTGGAATGGTTCGTCAGATGGCTCATGACAGCGCCCGACAGCGCGTTCGTCAGTGACATCTCCGCCCGGGTCCACCTTGACGCCCTGCTTTCATGCGTCGCGGCCAACACCCTTTTTGCACACGGCAGCACCTATTACCACAACTACCACATGGTTCTTGACGAACCGGGCACGTTCGGCAGATGGCGTATGATCCCGTGGGACATGGACAAGACCTGGGGCAGCGACTACGGCCCCGACTGGCCTTATTACTCTGTCGCCAACCTGATCTCCGAGCCCAACACGCTGCTGTGGCGCCTCTGGACGACCCCCCAGACACGGGGTCTCCTTCTTCAGAGGCTTGCGCAACTCTCTCCTGCCTTCCTGGAATGGGCATCGAGTGGTCCCGTCGATTCCCTGGCGGCACTGGTGCAGCCCCTGGTTCTGGTGGACCCGTACCGGGACTACACAATGGAGCAGTTCGGGGAAGCCGTGCAATCCCTGAGGGACTGGCCCGCCCAGAGGGTTCTGTACCTGTCCGAGATGATCAGCGACTGGCCTCTGCCGTTTCGGATAGAACCCACATCCCTTGATCCGCAGGGGAACATTCTGGCGAGATGGACGAGTGCCGCCCGGGGTTCCCATTACCAGGTGCGTCTTTCCACCGATTCCACCTTCCTCGAAGAAGCTGCCGTCTACTGGGAGACTATGACGGGTGACACATCCATCATCATCGCAGGCTTACCAGGTGGATCGCGTTCGCTCTCTTACCTTCAGGTCAGGGCGATCAATCACTTCAGGACGGAGAGGGCCCTGAACAGGTCGGTCCGTCTTACTCCGCGGCCCTCCGTGCCCAGGCAGGGGAGCGTTCCGATAAACGAGGTCTTCTACAGGAACGACGGCCTTATCTCTCCCGGTGACTGGGTTGAGCTTGTGAACGCCGGTACGGACTCCGTTGATCTTTCGGGCTGGGCCTTCCGTGACACCCAGGACAGGAATCTGCACGTGATAGGCGACATCATGCTGGCGCCGGGTGAATTCCTTGTACTCATGGCTGACCCCGATGCCTTCTTCCTGACCTACCCCGAATGCAACTTCGACCCCGACCCTTTCCAGTTCGGGCTGTCGGCCGACGGTGAGGTCCTGAGGCTCTATAACTCATTGGGTGCTCAGGTGGATTACGTGCCGTACCTTCCCGTGACCCCATGGCCGGAGGAGCCGGCCAATGACGGTTGGAGCCTCTCCCTTCTCAGCCCCGAACGGGACAACTCCAGACCCGAATCCTGGACAGCCACCCACAACGGCGGTACTCCGGGAACAACCAACAACGGAGAACCGCCATGGTCTCCGGGCAACAGCCTGGAACTGCTGCGACTTCACCCGAACCCCACGGGTGGCTCCGTAACCGCCAGCGTGCTCATAAACCCGGGAGGCGCGTGCGTTTTCAGGGTGTTCGATCTGGCCGGACGTGAAGCATTGCCCCAGCTTTCCACGACCATGAATGCCGGGGTTCACAGCCTGACCTTTGATGTGGCGACTCTGCCATCGGGGCTCTACTTCCTGCAGGTTTCGTATGCGGGCATGCGCAGGTCGATCAGGTTCACAAGACTGAACGGGGTGCCGTGATGAAAGAAAAGCTGATCGCAGCAGCTCTTATGATCGCTTCAACAGCCACAGGCGTCAGGGTCTCTGTTGCGCCTGGCGATGCGTTCCAGGACAGCCTTCTTACCCTTGGGGCGGGTGACACCCTCTTCTTCAATCCCGGAACCTATTCGAGGAATGACGATCTTCCGCTGCTTCACGTTCTTCCTGCGAACGACGGTGTGGTGATAACCTCCGATTCCCTGAACCGGGCCGTTCTTGACGGGGCCGGGCGCGACCGTCCCGTTGTTGTTGTTCAGGGTCCAATCGGTTCCGGGACCGTGCTTTCGAACCTGGTTCTCACGGGAGGCAGTTCGCTGTCCGGAACATGGTTCGGAGGCGGAGGGCTGTGCATCACCAACGGAGAGTGCGTCGTGAGGAACCTCACCGTAAGCGGCAATACCGCACTGATGGGCGGAGGGGTTTTCTGCGAGGGGGGCTCACCTGACCTGTCCGGCCTTCTGATTGAGAACAACACCGCCCTGGTTTCCGGAGGGGGGGTCTGCTTCTACGGAAGCGATGTTCTGCTGAGCCATTCGGTGGTACGCTTGAACACATCCGAAGACGACGGCGGAGGGGTTTACGCCTATCAGGGCGACACTTTCGCCCGTAACGTGCTTTTACATGACAACCATGCGGGTGACGACGGAGGGGCGTTCATGCAGCTTCGTGGACGTCTTCTCATGCAGTTCTGCACCCTTCATGACAATTTCAGCGGTGATGACGGCGGCGGAATTCTCGTATCATCCTGCGACAGCCTTTCCATGGAATCCTGCATCGTTACTCAGAACCAGGGCAAGGGCGGGGTCCAGCTCAAGAGGGGCGATGAGGCAGTTTTCATAAGCCATAGCTGCTCATGGGACAACGAGTACGGTAATTACGTGAACATGGAGGACCCCACGGGGACCCTGGGCAACATATCGGAAGACCCGCTCTACGCCGACTCACTTCTCAGGCTTTCCCAGACCTCTTCGGGGCAGCCCGCCCAGAGCCCGTGCACCGACGCCGGTCACGTTCCCGCCGACGGAAGCATTGTCCAGTGGTTTTCCACACGCACCGACAGCATTCCTGACCAGGGAACGGCGGACATGGGTTTCCATTTCAACCCCCTGCCGTACCTCTGGAACCCAGAGCCCCCTCCCCTGGCCTTTATGTTGCGTGTCTACCCCTGTCCGACCACCGGACCGTTCACCATAATGGTCGGTTCCCTCGATTCGGCCCTTGTCGAACTGTCTGTTTTCGACCTTGCCGGAAGACTGGTGGCGGGTCTGGGCTCACTTATGGTAAGCGCAGGGGAGACGGAACTGCTGTGGAACGTGCCGTCCGAAATCCCTGCAGGCGTTCTTTTTGTTCGATGCACCGGCCCCGGTGGGGTGGTCGTGGCGAGAACGGTGGTGCTCCGATGACGCTTCTTGCGGCCCTTGCCGCCGGTCTGATCGTGGTGTCACCCGGGCAGAGCATTCAGGATGCCCTGGACACGTCAGCCGCGGGCGACACAGTGCTTCTGATGCCGGGGGTTCACACCGGATCAGGCGAGCATCTCGTTTTCCTGAACGGTTCCCATAACGGCGTGACGCTGCTGGGCGATACCGGGAACCCCGGATCGGTGGTTCTGGATGGCGGCGGGCTCTCCGGTCCGGTAATTCACATCGACGGTATCTCCGCAGACACCCTCGACAGAAGCACGATCCTTTCGGGGTTCACCGTTTCGGGCGGGAGCACCGAAGAACTCGGGGGAGGTCTCTATAGCTACTACGCTTCGCCCACACTGGTTGCGGTGATCTTCCGCGAATGCCAGTCCGGCAGCGGGGGCGGGGCGTATCTGTGGAGAGGTGCGCCCAGGCTTGTCTCGTGCGTTTTCGACTCCAACACCTGCAGTACATCCGGGGCGGGCATTTACGCTTACGCCTGCGACGGGCTCGAACTGCTGTCATGCGTTTTTGTGGACAACAGCTCCAACGACGATGGCGGTGGGGTGTACCTGTTTCACAGTTCACCACTGGTACGGAACTGCCTCTTCACAGGGAACTACGCCTGGGACAACGGGGGCGGGCTCTATCTCTACGCCTATTCCTCCCCCGACATCGGCTGGTGCACCTTCGAAGGCAACTCCACAACCTACGAGGGAAGCGCGGTCTATTTCAGGGTCGGGTCAGAAGCCGTGCTGCACGACTGCGTGATCACGGGGAACATCACCCCCGCCCTCTGGATGGACGGCGGCGGTGATCCCCAGTTCCACCATAACTGCTTGTGGGGGAATCCCGACGGCGACTGGGGCAACCTGCCGGACCAGACCGGGTACGCCGGGAACATCAGCCAGGATCCGATCCTGGTGGATGGTTATCACCTTTCCCAGACTGCGTCGGGGCAGCCCCAGGACAGTCCATGCGTGAATGCCGGCTCCGTAAACGCCATAGAGCCGGGTCTTAACATCTACTGGACCAGAACGGATCAATCCCCCGACACCGGTCAGGCCGACATGGGTTTCCACTACGGCCCCCAGCCCCAGTACACCGGTTTCGCTTCCGGTTCAGCGACGCCACCGGTCCTGCGGATCCATCCCCTTCCGGCAAGGGGTGCGGTGACGGTGGAACATCCAGATGGCCCGGGTGTTCTCTCCGTTTACGATCTGTCGGGCAGACTTGTCACGGAAAGCCCTTCAAATGAGAACGGGAACACGGGACTTGGTGTGACAGGCCTTCCGGGAGGGGTTTACATTGTAGTGTACCGGGGCGGGGCGGGTACATTTTCACAGCGGATGGTCCTTCTGTGAAGGGAAGGAGCGCTGTGGGAAGGGACGATGAGGTTTTCAGCGATAATCCGCCGGGACTGACTGACCGGCTCAGTGGCGCCCGGGTGGGCATTGCAGGTTGCGGGGGCATAGGCAGCAACGTTGCCATGCTCCTGGCCAGGGCCGGGGTCGGAACCCTTGTCATCGCTGACTTCGACAGGGTCGAGACCAGAAACCTAAACCGGCAGCACTACACAGCCCGGCATATCGGCACTCCCAAGGTAATTGCGCTCAGGGACCAGATAGAGAGCATACCGGCGGGAACGGCTGTCGAGGCGCACGAGGTCAGGATAGACCACGGGAACGCCGTAAGCCTCTTCGAAGGGTGCCACCTGCTGATCGAGGCCCTGGACCTTGACGAATCGAAGGAGATGCTGCTCAACGCCTGGCTCACAGGTATGCCCGATACCCCGGTGGTGGCATGCAGCGGACTTGCTGGAACCGCTGACTCATGTTCGGTCAGAGTGGACCGCCGTGGCGGCGGACTGACCGTTGTGGGAGACGGGCAATCCCATCTCGATCTGGGCACCCTGTCCGCCAGGGTGAGCCTTGTTGCGTCAATGATGGCACTCGAAGCAGTAAGGCTGCTTTCCAGGGGTGCGTCAGCCTGCGGGTCATGTACCGTGAAATGCTCGAAGGAAGTGGAACTTGTATGCAACGGCGCCGAAGTACCCCTTTCAGGTTTCCCCGCCAAAGCTCTGTCGGGTGCTGTCCGGGGGCTTCTCTCCGCCTACAGGGGCGTTGACCCTTCGGGCGGGATCACTCTGAAGATCGGGCCTCACTGATCCAGGGGTTCCATGTCCTCCCCGATACCGCCAGCCGTGTAAACGAACCAGTTGCCGGTGAAGTACTTCGCGGCCGCTTCCCTGACCTGTGAAGTGGTGAGGGCGGTGATCTGCCGCAGCCGTTCTATGTCCCGGTTCAGCGGAAGCCCCATCGCCTCGGTCACCGCCAGGTACCGGGCGAGGTCGCCGTAGGTGTCGTAACCCAGTGCATGGGCACCCACAGCCCTGGACTGCTCGAGCAGCAGCTCCATCTCCTCGACGCCATCGGAAGCCAGGCGCTGGCATTCGTTTACTGTGGACTGCAGGGCCCGGGCGTTCATCGATGCTCCTGTGGAATACATGGCCATGAACCTCGCCGTCTTCCTCATGCCGGAAGACAGGGAGTTGGTTCCCCCCCAGACCGAGTAGGCCAGCCCCTGCTGCTCCCTTATGTAGCTTCCCAGCCGGGAAGAGATGCCCGACCCCAGTATCCTTGCCGCCATTGCGAACGCGGGCTCGTCCGGGGAATCCAGACCCGGTGCGGAGCACATAACCGCTGTCGCGGCCTGGATCCTTCCAGGCATCACGGCCACAAGAGTGTCTCCCGGCACATTCCGGAACGAGTATTCCGCCAGGGAGGGGACAGGCACGGCAGGTTCAGCCCAGGTCAGGAAGTACCGCTCGGTCAGTGCAAGAGCCCTCTCGGGTGTGATGTCGCCCACCACGGCGATCACGGTTTCTGAAGGTCTGACGCAGGCCCGGTGGAAGCCCAGGATGTCATCGATGCTTATGCCGCCGAGGGTTTCTTCCGTGGTCACATAGGCCGAACCTGCACCCTCGAGTGCCAGATCCGCTTCGGAGAAAACCCGCCCCATGGGCTGTTCCCTGCCGGTGCGGACCCTTCCGATCATCCGTTCGCGTGCCGCAATGAAGTCGTCCTCACGCATCGCCGGTCTTATGAGAAGGTCGGAGGTGGAGAGGAAAAGCATTTCCGCTGATTCGCTGAGACCATAGGTGTTGCCGATCGCAAATGCGTCGCCGGTGGTGAGCCATGTTCCCGCGCCGATGTCCTCGAGCCTCCGGTGAAAGGAAAGTCTTTCCAGCTCATCCGTGCCGCCCAGCATTGTCTCTCCGGTCAGCGCTGCGAGCCCGGCCATATCGGGCGTTGTTCTTCTCGCTCCCATGGGGAATGCGAACATAATCTCGATGATGGGGAATGTGTGGTCATCCCTCACCAGAAGGGTTACTCCGTTCTCCAGTGTGAAGCGTGACACGCCGTCCGAGACAGACCTGTCCGGAACCGCCAGGTCAGCAGGGGTCACGGAAAGACCGTCCCACTCCAGGTCATCAGGCGGAACCAGCTCACGGTGCGGGTCGGGGTCGGGAGAGGCGGCGGGTGCCTCGCCGCCAGGGGTCAATACCGCCACTGCAGTGCGCGCGGGGATGAAGTACTTTTGAGCTGTGTTCCTCACATCCTGTGGAGTGAGGGACGCGATCGCCTCGAGGAACCTGGAATGGTAGAGAGGGTCTCCGGCCATGTTCCAGTTTCTTGCCCTGATGAAGGCCACGCTCAGCGGATCGTCCGAGCTGAGGATCTCGGAAGCGGCGTAACGTTGCTTGATGCCCTCCATCAGTTCAGGGTCGAGGAGTTCCGTGGAAAGCCGCTGCAGTTCGTTCTGTATGAGAATCTCCACCGAATCGGCGGAAACACCTTCCTGCAGGATCACGCCTATGCTGAAGGCATCTGGATCAACACTCCAGGATATACTGGCCCATGCGCTGGAAGCCAGCCCGGTGAGCACCAGGTTGTTCTCGAGCCAGGAGGTTCGGCCGCTTGTCAGATAGGCCGCGATGAAGGAAAGGGGGGCCATGTCGGGACTGACCATTTCGCACCCCCGGACCGAGATCATCAGTCGCGTGGCATCAGCAGGGAAGACGAGCTCTTCACGAACGGGGCCATCGAGGGGAGGGTCGTCTGGAAGCGCGAGTCCGGGTATCCCGCTGCCGGGAATAGGTCCGAAGTACTGCTCGACCAGTTCGAGGGTGCGCCCCGTGTCGATGTTGCCAACTATCACGAGAACGGCGTTTCCGGGCTGGTACCAGGTGTCGTAGTATTCCTTCACCGACTCGGCGGTGTAGGCGCTTATCGTTTCGCCGGTGCCGATGACCGGCCTTCCGTAGGGATGTGCCGGGTGCATCGTTTCAGCCATCCGCTGCCACAGGGCATTATCGGGGCTGTCCTCTCCAAGCCTCCATTCATCAAGGACAACGCCTATCTCATCGGCGACCACCGCGGAATCCATGGGGCAGTTCCGCATCCGGTCGCTCTCGATGGCGAGGGCCTCTTCGAGCCTGTCGGCGGGGAACTTGAGGAAGTACGTTGTCTGGTCCCTTCCCGTTCCGCCGTTGGCCATGCCTCCGTTCTTCTGGACGATCTGCCAGAACCGTGTGTCGGGCATTGAGGGCGTGCCGTTGAACAGCATGTGCTCGGTGAAGTGGCTTATGCCTGCGATCTCATCGGTTTCGTTCCTGGCGCCGACCCTGTATTGAACCACAACGACAACCGAGCGTGTGTATCCCATCTCTTCGGTTATGACGACCAGCCCGTTGTCGAGCGTTGTGACTTCGGGCGTGGCGATTGCCGATGCAACCAGTGAGAACAGTATCACTGCCGTCGCTCTCATTTCGCGCTTTCCTTTTCGATGGAGTTTACCATTTTTATACAGCGTTGAAATATAGCATCCCGTGGTGTGACCACAGCCCCCCCTTGGGCTATATTTTACCTTTGGGGAGTGTTTTCCTGAGTGCCGGAAGGGGAGTGCGATGGCGGGGGCTGCAAGGCATATCTTTATCACCGGTGGAGTCGTTTCGTCGCTGGGCAAGGGCATAACGGCGGCATCCATCGCCCTTCTGCTGAAGCAGCGAGGGTACGGCGTTTTCCTTCAGAAACTTGACCCGTACATCAACGTTGACCCCGGGACCATGTCACCCTATCAGCACGGCGAGGTTTTCGTGACCGACGACGGCGCCGAGACCGATCTTGACCTGGGCCACTACGAGCGCTTCGCCGGTGTCACCTGCACCAGGCAGAGCAACTTCACCACTGGGCGAATCTATTCCGCCGTCATCCGCCGCGAGCGTGAAGGCGGTTACCTGGGCGGCACTGTCCAGGTGGTGCCGCACATCACCGACGAGATAAAGAATGCCATACTCGACTGCCGGGATACGGGCGCAGACATTGTGATAACCGAGATCGGCGGAACGACAGGCGACATCGAATCCAGCCCCTTCCTCGAGGCTCTCAGACAGCTCAGACATGAGCTGGGAGCGGGCAACTCCCTTTTCGTTCACCTCACGCTGGTCCCTTACCTTGCCGCGAGCGGCGAACTCAAGACCAAACCCGCTCAGCAGTCCTCGGGGGTCCTTCGAAGCATCGGCATCATTCCCGATGTTCTCATCTGCAGGACCGAGGTCGCAATGCGGGAAGAGCACTTCCAGAAACTCAGCCTTTTCTGCAATGTGGAACGCCGGGCGGTGATAGAGGAAACCGATGTGTCGGACTCCATATACGAAGTTCCGGGAGAGCTTGCCAGACAGGGGCTCGACACACTGATACTCGAGAAGGTGGGGCTGCCCGCCGGCCACCTGGACATGGGGGCCTGGAACGGAATGGTGGGTCGCGCCGTCAAACCCCGCTCGGGGAATGTTGAGATAGCCGTGGTCGGGAAGTACATGGCTCTTCGCGACGCCTATAAATCCATATTCGAAGCCCTGTCACACGGCGCCATCGCCCACGACGTCAAGCTCGACCTGCGCTGCATCGAGAGTGAGGATCTGGGACCCGACACGACAGCGGAGCTCCTTTCCGGTGTTCAGGGCATACTCGTGCCGGGCGGGTTCGGCTACAGGGGTCTCGAGGGAAAGATCAGGGCTGTCCGCCACGCCCGAGAGAACGGAGTACCGTTTCTGGGGATTTGCCTCGGCATGCAGTGCGCGGTCATCGAAACGGCAAGGCATCTGGCTGGTTTTGGAACAGCCAACAGCTCCGAGTTCGACCCCGACACACCCGATCCGGTCATCAGCCTGATGGATCAACAGCGGAACGTCGTGGACAAGGGGGGGACCATGCGGCTCGGAGCGTACCCCTGCATTCTCTCGAAAGGCAGCGCAGCTCAAAAGGTCTACGGAGAGGTCACGATCTCCGAGCGGCACCGCCACAGGTTCGAGTTCAACAACGCCTACCGCGACGCCCTCACAAAGGCGGGTCTGGTTCTTTCGGGGCTCTCCCCGGACGGAAACCTCGTTGAGGTCGTGGAAAGGCCCGATCACCCCTGGTTCATCGCTTGCCAGTACCACCCTGAATTCAAGTCCCGTCCCCTTGCCCCCCACCCTCTCTTTGCTGGGCTGGTCGGGGCGGCCAGGGAGGTCCGCCGGTGAGCGCCCCCCGTGAGTATTGCGGGCTGTGCGGAGTCACAGGCAGCAGTGTGACGCCAGCCGCCCTGGTTGCCGAAGGTCTCTTCGCACAGCAGCACAGGGGGCAGGAAGCCGCAGGAATTGCAGCGCTCGACGGGGAAGGAAGCATCATCCTCCATAAACGGAAGGGGCTGGTCGCGGAAGCCATGGCCGACGCCCCGGACTGCCTGTTCAGCGATTCGATGAAGGCCGCGGTGGGACACGTGCGTTACGGCACCTTCGGCGGTGATGATGTGATAAACGCCCAACCCATACTGGTGAACATGGCGGGCATCCCCGTTGCCATAGCCCACAACGGCACCATCAGCAACGCCGGGAGCATCAGGCGTGAACTCCAGCGCAAGGGGCACATCCTCCAGACCAATACCGACACCGAGATCGTGCTTCACCTGATGAGCCGCGAACTGGAGGACAACAACTACAACGTACGGCGCTGTTTCGAGATAGCCCTGGCCAGGCTCGAGGGCGCCTTCTGTCTTCTTCTTCTGACGCCCGACGGCATGTACGCTGTGCGCGATCCTCTTGGTTTCAGGCCGCTCAGCCTTGGGAGGATCCCCGAGGGCGGATGGGTCGTCGCCAGCGAGTCGATAGCCTTTTCCATGACCGGGGCCGAGTACGTCAGGGAGATCGAAGCCGGAGAGATGCTCTTTTTCCCCAGGGATGGTGAACAGCCCGTCACATCATGGTTCGACGGCGAAACCGAGCTGTTTCAGGCCGGCGGCAACAGGATGGCCCAGTGCATCTTCGAGCATGTTTACTTCGCCAGGCCCGGCAGCCTGGTTTTCGGCGACAGCGTACACCGGGTTAGACTCAACATGGGACGGCAACTGGCCCGGGAGCATCCCGTCGACTGTGACATGGTGATGCCCGTGCCCGACAGCGGCATGTTCGCCGCCCTGGGCTACTCCCGCGAGATTGGCGTCTACATGGACATGGGGTTCACCCGAAACCACTACGTTGGCCGTACGTTCATCGATCCCGGTCAGGCTGCGCGGCCCGCGATGGTGATGCGGAAGCTTCAACCCATCCCCGACGCGGTTCAGGGGAAAAGGCTTTGTGTGGTGGAGGACAGCATCGTCCGCGGAACCACAAGCAGGACCCGGATCAAGGCTCTGCGTGAGGCCGGCGCCAAAGAGGTTCACATGAGGGTGAGCTGCCCTCCCCACAGGCACGGTTGTTACTTCGGCATCGATTTTCCCAGGCAGGACAAGCTGATCGCTTACGGCAGGACTGTCTCTGAAGTGGCGGACATACTTGGGCTCGACAGCCTTGCCTACCTCTCTGTCGAGGGCATGCTTTCATGCGTGAGCGCCCACAGCACAAAGGATTACTGCACGGCATGCTTCACCGGTGACTATCCGGTCCTGCCCCCTTCCGAGGGCATTCCCGGGAAGGAAGACCGATGATCCCCGGTGGCGTGGCCATTCTCGATTTCGGAAGCCAGTATTCCCAGCTGATCGCCAGACGGGTGAGGGAGCTGGGAGTCTACTGCGAACTGCTTCCCGGCGATGCCTCATGGAGCAGGGTTCTTCGCATGGAACCCGGTGCCGTAATCCTTTCGGGAAGCCCGTTCAGCGTCTACTCCCCGGGTTCCCCCCACCCCGCTCCCGAAGTTTTCGAAACCGGACTGCCCGTTCTCGGGATCTGTTACGGCATGCAGCTTCTGGCCCATCACACGGGGGGAAGGGTCGAGGGCGGGCATCACCGCGAATTCGGTCCGGCTGACATAGTTCCAAAGGAAGGAAACCTTCTTCTCCGGGGGCCCGATGAAGGGCTCACGGCATGGATGAGCCACGGCGACCGGGTCACGGGGCTTCCTCCGGGCTACACGGTCGCGGCCTCAACACAGTTGCTCCCCATCGCAGCCATGCAGAACCACGGCGCGAGAAGGTACGGCGTTCAGTTCCATCCCGAAGTGAATCACACCGTCTTCGGTGTGGCATTCCTTGAGAATTTCCTGTTCAACCTGGCCGGCCTGTCTCCGAACTGGAACATGAAGGCGTACGCGGTGGAAGCCGCCGAAGCCGTCCGCAGGGAACTCGGAGAGGAAGGGCACGTAATACTCGGCCTTTCCGGGGGTGTGGACAGCTCAGTCGTGGGTGCCCTTCTGCACCGGGCGGTGCCCGGCAGGTTCACTCCCATTTTCGTCGACAACGGACTGCTCCGGCAGGGTGAGGGGGAACAGGTCGAGGCAACCTTCCGCGACCACTTCCGGATGCCCCTGGTGGTGATCGATGGAACCGAGGCCTTTCTTGGTCAGCTCGCCGGGGTTTCCGACCCCGAGCACAAGCGCAAGATCATTGGCAGGGTGTTCATCGAGCTTTTCGAAAAGGCCGCGGCGGGGATACACGGCGCCACACATCTGGCCCAGGGCACCCTCTACCCCGATGTGATAGAAAGCGTGAGTTTCAGGGGACCGTCGGCCACGATAAAGAGCCATCACAACGTTGGGGGACTGCCCGAGAAGATGCACCTGAGGCTTCTCGAACCTCTTCGTGAGCTTTTCAAGGACGAGGTGCGCGAACTTGGCAGGGAGCTGGGGCTGCCGGACACCATGGTCGACCGCCATCCCTTCCCCGGTCCCGGCCTTGCGGTGAGGATACTTGGTCCGGTAAACAGAGAGGACCTCGACCTTCTTCGGAAGGTGGACGCGGTCTTCATCGAATACCTGAGGGAGAACGGGCTCTACGACCGCATCTGGCAGGCGTTCGCGGTACTGCTTCCCATACGCACCGTGGGGGTCATGGGCGACGAGCGCACCTACCACAGGGTCGCTGCCCTCAGGGCTGTCACAAGCACCGACGGCATGACCGCCGACTGGTACAGAATGGATCCCGATCACATGGCCAGGCTCTCCAGTGAGATCGTGAACAGGGTTCCAGGGGTCAGCCGGGTTGTTTACGACATCTCATCCAAACCGCCGGCCACCATCGAGTGGGAATGACTGGAACACTGGTCAACACCGCAGCCGTGATCGTTGGCGGAACGCTGGGAAGCCTTCTGGGCGCCAGGTTCCCCGTCGGTGTGCAGCGAACCGTGATGCAGATCATCGGCATATTCACCCTGGCGATGGGGGTGAAGATGTTCCTGGAAGCAGGGAATGTTCTCGTTGTTCTGGGCGCTCTCATCGCAGGGGGGATAACGGGCGAACTTCTGCACCTGGAAGCCCGTCTCGAGTCTTTGGGCGAGAGGCTCAAAAAGGGCTGCGGCCGCGTTCCGTTCCTGTCCAGGGGTGACTTCACCCGGGGGTTCGTGACCGCCGGGCTTGTTTTCTGCGTGGGCCCCATGACCGTTGTCGGATCGATGCAGGACGGCCTCAGGGGTGACCCGTCGCTTCTTGTTGTCAAAAGCGTTCTTGATCTCTTCGCGGGCATGGCTTTCGCAGCGGGGATGGGGATGGGGGTGACATTTGCCGCCGTGATAGTGCTTGTGGTGCAGGGGGGGCTCACCCTGGGGGCGGAAACCCTGGCGGGGGTACTCACCAATGCCATGATAGCAGACATGACGGCGACGGGTGGAGTGATTCTGCTCGGCCTGGGCCTTATGCTGCTTGACTTGTCAAAGGCAAAGATCAGAGCGGCGAACATGCTCCCCGGTCTCCTGTTCGCTCCGGCCCTTTCGGCACTTGCCGCAGCGTTCTGAAATCCGGATACTAATGTATTCGACATCACCGAAGGGAAGTGTGGGATGAATACTCGCAGATCCATTACCATTGTTTTTGCGGCCGCGCTTTTTCTTGCATGCGGCGACGACCCGTTCAACCCGGGGCAGAACGACGACTCGCGGTTCTATCCCCTGGCGGTGGGCAACACCTGGAGCTACAACAGGTTCGGCACCTACAACATCGATTCGTTGAGCTACACCATGGTGGGTACCTCAACGGTGAACATCACCGGCACCGCTGAGCACACCGGGGGGTTCCAGGTCTTCATTGAGGAGACCATGGTCAGCGACACCATCCAGGGCCTCATGGTCGTTGAAACGGCTGACACCAGCTACATAAGGGTCACATCTGCCGGGTTCTTCGGATACCCCGGTCTTTCATCGACCGACTCCAGCTGGACCGTTCCCTTCCCCCTCATCGCCGGGATGGTCTGGGCTTTCCAGACCGAACCCACCGTGACCGGCGAGATACTCAGCCTCACTGCCGACGTGTCGGTTCCAGCGGGCAACTTCGCTGACTGTCTGGAGATGAGAACCACCTGGATCGAGGGCGGCAATGTGGTCAACACGGCCGATTTCGCCCCGAACGTGGGTATGGTGAGGAACGTCTACTCACAGGGTGCCGGGCAGTACACCACTGAAGTCACATCGAGGCTTTCCTCCTACGATCTGACCGAGTAGGCAGGAGTCCGCGTCAGGATGATCCGCAGGGCAAAGAGGTTCCTTCCCGACCGGGATTACATCGGAATCCTCCTGGGCGCAGTGTTGTTCGGGATCGCCTATTCATGGTTTCTCATGCCATTCCGGATCTCTCCGGGCGGGGTCGCGGGACTCGCCCAGATCCTCTACCACTTCACGGGAGTTCAGGAGAGCGTGTGGATGTTCGGGTTCAACATTCCGCTCTTCTTCCTGGGTTATTACATGATCGGCAAGCAGTTCGGAGTAAGGAGCTTTGCGGGGATGATGATGTCGAACGGAGCATGCTGGCTTTTTTCGCCGGTCAGGCTGTCGTTCATTCCCGGCTTCCCGGCTTTCGTTCACAACATCGCCCCGACAGGTGAACTGCCCAGGTTTGCGGTGCTCTTCACCGGCGGAAGCGAAATGGATGTCCTTCTCGCCTCCGTGGCCGGCTCGTCCCTTCTCGGGATAGCGCTGGGGCTGATCTTCCGTTTCAGGGGCTCCACGGGGGGGACAGACATCCCCGTGGCCATGCTCAAGAAATACGCCGGAGTGACCATCTCCACGGGCTACTGGATGGTGGAGAGCGTGATCATCCTTCTTGTTGGCGTTGTGTTCGGCGACGCCAGGCTGGTGATCTGGGCATACCTCAACCTCTTTTTGACCACGAAGATGACCGACCTGGCCGCCGAGGGAATGCCGTTCGTGAAGGCGGTTTTCATAATCAGTGACAACTCCGAAGCCATCAGGGATGCCATCTTCGAACACCTGGACAGGGGCGTTACCTTTCTCAAGGGGCAGGGCGGCTACGAAAGACGCGACAGAGACGTGATCTATGTCTGCGTTCACCGCAGACAGGTGATGATCCTTCAGAAGCTGGTGAAGGACATCGACCCGGACGCCTTCATGGTTCTGCATGACGCCTACGATGTAATGGGTTACGGGTTCAGGAAGAGAACCATTGACTACTCCGATGCTGATTGACACCCATTGCCACCTTCTGGATGAGCCTCTGAGAGCAGACATCGACGGTGTTGTCGAGAGGGCGGCGGACCGTATGGTCGAACGCCTTCTGGTTCCCACGGTCTGCCGTGCGGACTGGGAAGACCTGAAAACTCTGGGGAACAGGAAGGGTATCCTGACAGCCTTCGGCGTTCACCCCTGGAAGGCTTCCGAGGGCGTGGACGAGGCCCTTCTCGAGGAAGCCCTGGCCGGAGCTTCAGCTGTGGGCGAGATAGGTCTGGACTGGAAGGTCCAGATACCAAAAACCCTTCAGCTGGACTGCCTCGAGATCCAGCTCAGACTGGCCCGCAAGCTCGACCTTCCCGTGCTCCTCCACTGCAGGGGCGCTTTCGGTGAGCTTCTGGAGCTGCTTTCGAGCATTCCCATCACGGGGGGCGTACTTCACGGGTACAGCCGGAGTCCTGAGCAGATGCACCCCTTTCTGGACCTGGGCTTCTGCATGGGTTTCGGAGGGGCCGTGACAAGGAGCGGTGCCCGTAACGCCAGGGCCAGTGCCGCCGCGGTCCCCGACGGCCGGTTCGTACTCGAAACCGACTCACCGTGGATAGGGGTCGAGGGCGGCCCCTCCGAGCCTTCGTCCCTTCCCCTGGTCGCCTGCGCCATGGCATCCATCAGGGGCGTCACACCTGCCCGGATAGCGTCGGACACAACGTCCACCGCCATGAGGGTCCTCGGATGTGAGCCGTGAGCAGGCGTTTCGACCGGGTGGTTGACTTCTTCGGCGAGGCAGGATTCCAGAGGATCAGACAGGCCAGGGTGCTGGTTGCGGGTCTCGGGGGTGTCGGCAGCCACTGCGCTTCGGCCCTGTGCCGCACCGGTACAGGGGAGGTGCTGCTGTGCGACTTCGACCCAGTGACCGAAACAGGCCTGAACCGGAGCGCCCTCTTCGGCCCTTCCGATGTGGGGTTGGGCAAGGCCGCGGCGGCGGCGGCGATCCTATCGAAAGCATGCCCCGACACACTGATACATCACAGAAGCGTTTTCATCCATGAAGATACCCTGCCTGAGCTTCTACCGAAGGGCTGCGGTTTTATCGTGGCTGACGCCATCGACAGCCTGAACCCCAAGACGGCGCTGATCTCATGGTGCCTGGCCGGGGGGATACCGGTGTTCAGCAGCATGGGAGCCTCGGGAAGGAAGGACCCTTCTCTGGTGAGGGTGGGAAACCTTTGGGAGACAAGGGGCTGTCCACTGGCCCGCCAGCTTCGCCGTTATCTGCGCAACAGATCCGTCACCGGACCGGTGACATGCGTTTACTCGATCGAGATGCCTGTGAAGCCAATGGCGCCAGATGAGATGGACATCTCGTGCAACAGGGGCAGGGTCAGGAACAGGCTGCCCAGCCTGATGACCATGCCAGGTGTTTTCGGATATGCCCTTGCCCAGATGGTTCTGGACGGGATCGTCGGGGATGGTGGCGGGAACGTGTGGGAATCGAACCCACCCAGGATGGTTTGAGCACCCGACGCCGGATTTGAAGTCCGGGAGGGACACCAGTCCCCTTCCGCTCCCGCGTGGAGGTAAACTTCGCATGCGGGCAGCGATTGTCAAGACCGCGTTTGCGTATTATCGTCCCTTTATTGAAAGCCTGAGCGGGGGGGAGGGGAGCGCAAGATGGACATCGCAGCCCTGTGTTCTTCTCTGGCATCCGCTGCCGATGCACGGGAGAGGGGCAAGCTGTTCGCCGAGAAAGTCTCTGAATACCAGGCCCCGCACGAGGTTTTTCAGTTTCTGTCGGATTCCGCTCTCGAAGCTCCCGTCCGTGCCCTGGCTTTCTACACTTCGGCCAACTCCATTTCCTGGAGCCAGAGCATCAAGAGCGTTTCCATGGCCCAACTCCAGAACGGGCTGAGGTCAGAGCTTCCCAACCTCGTCAGGGCCTGGGGTCAGATCGAAGGGCTTTCGCCCGAAGGCCGAAGCAACTTCCTGGCAAAGGTTTCACTCGTCCTCGAAACCGCCATGCTGGTGTGGAACGACCTGCGCGAGGAGGGCCGAACCGACAGGCTTCCCTCCGGTGAAGCCATTCTTGAGATGACGTTCGCTTCGGGTCCTCCGGAAGAGCCCGAACTGATCTTCGATGTTTCGGCCTGGCCCAGCGCGTCCCGAAAGAAGCTGGACGAAGTTCTCGAAGAGCTGGACTTCGCAAGGCAGGGCAAGGAGAGCTGGCATTTCAACTTCGACCCCGACACCATGGAAAGGCTTCACTCCGGGGCCAATCTGAAGGCATACGTGCGGGGTTCCGAGGTCGCTCACAGCCCCCTTGCGCTGGCCAGGCTGGCTCAGGGTCTCGCGGTGAAACTGAGCCTGCTTCTGCGGACAGTGGGCATGTACCCTCCCGACCATCCCGCCATCGAGCCCGCCCTGACCGATTTTCTGGAGAGGCTGGAAGCCCAGAGGGGCAATGAGGGAGGTCTTGTGGCCTTCACCCTTCTCGGGGGGAGGCTCATGGTCAACAACATCAAGATCAACAGAAAGGTAAAGGCTGTCGAGAACCTGCTCTCTCACTTCGAGGAACGCAGGGTGAACAGCATCGCCTTCGATGTCGGCATCACCCCCGTCGAGCTTTTTGACTTCATGGAGATACTGAACAGGAAGGCCGGATACCTCAAGGAGAGGGGCGGTCTTGGTGACATATGCCGGAAAAAGGGGTTCTCCGGAATAAGCGTGGACGAGTTCAGGTATGCCCTGGTCTCGCGGGACGGAGAGATGGTGGCCGAAACCGTCACAGGACCCATCGACAGCGCCCTGGAGGACATCGTGTTTCGGGAACTCATCGACAGGCTCCAGAAGGGCGAGACGATCCACGAGATACCGGCGGAGCAGCTGGGTCAGGCTTTCCAGAAGATCCTCGACGAATCCGCCGGCGGCACCGGGAAATACCGCTCGATGCTGGCGGACTTCGTTGCATCCCTCGACCCGACGATACTCGAGGACGGCATACTCACCAGCAGGGAGATACAGCGGTCCATCGCCTGGAGCGCCCTTCGCAAGATCATTGACCGATGCCTCGAAGACCTCGAGGCTCCCGGCGAGGAGAAGAGGCTTTCCGCCCTCGAAAAACTTGCCGACCTCGTAGGAACCGGCGCGGAGAGAGGGAAGATCAACACCGTGCTACAGGTATCGGAGACCGTATCGGAGTGGATGCTCAGAACCACATTCCCCGATGGCCTCTACATGTCAGCGGTGCTCCTGGGGTCCATCTGCGAGCGGCTCATGGCCATGAACAGGCTGACCTCGGCCGCGGGCGTGGTGGAGCACCTCAGAAAGCTGAGAACAATGGTCCCCGGCACTCCGGCCCTGGCCAGCGCAGTGCGCAGGGGTCTGGCCGAGGCCCATCGAAGGATGGACTCTCCAGACGCGGCCGAAATACTCGCCGAAGCGCTCATGAACTCCGACACGATCCCAAGGAGCTCCGCTGAACGCATTGTGGCTGAATTCTCGTTTCGGAACCTGGCGGGCAGACTGATGGACACTTTCCTGGAAAGGCACCGTGAACACAGGGCAAGGGCGTATTCCGTACTGAAGCTCTACGGCATGGGCTTCAGAACCCAGATGCACGCCAGGGTCGAAGAGATCCTCGCCGGCAGCGCCAACTTCAGGGACCAGGAGACCGGGCGGCTTCAGAACCCCGACTTCTACATGATGCGGAACATAGTGGGCCTCCTGGGCGACCTTGGCCACCGGGACAGCGGAGACCTTCTTGAAAGGTTGTGCGACGATCCCGATGACAGGGTGAGAAGGCTCTCACTCAGCGCCCTTTTCAGGGTTGACCGCAAAAGGGCCGCCGCCGCCGCCCGGGAGATGATAGGCGACCCCTCCCGGGACGTGATGAAGGCGTCCATCGAGGTGCTGGCGGGTATGGAAGAACCCGACCGTGACCTGATCCCCACGGCGCTCAGGCTCTGGCACACACACGCCTCGGCCAGGCCGGTCATCATGAACTTCTTCAGAAAGACGTCAGACGACGACAGGGTGCTCAGGCACATCCGCTCAGCCTTCAGCAATGCGTCGGGATACCCCTTCGACAATGCCGATCTTGCGGAGGAAGGGCTTGTGCTTCTGGTCCACCACGGCAGAACGGAAGACATCCAGGTGCTCAAGGACTACGTGGGCAAGGTTTCCGGAGGGCTTCTGAAGAAGCAGAGCGTTTCGGATGAATTCATCGAGGCCGTGAGATCGGCAAGCTCAGCCATCAGGGAGTACGGCAGACAGCTGCATGACTCCGCACCCTGAAGCTGCACCCGCCACGGGCGAACCCCATCCGCTCCCCTTTACTCCCACCACTTCACAAGACCCGGTTCGATGATCCTTCCGTAGACGGGATGTGAGGGAAGCACCCTCACCGTGAAGCCGAACCTGCCAGAATCCCTGCACGGAAGCTCGCCGACATAGAGGGAATGCCCGTCCCCGCCACCTGACGGTGAGAGGCGCGTTGTGCTTCGTTCGGTTATGAAGCCGTCTCCGCCGGCGTTTCCGTGCTGGATCTCGACTGCGAGGTCATCGGGGGAGAGACCGCCCGTGAAAACCGATACGGTCACCGGTATGCGGTCGCCAACCGTGAAGGTGTCCGCACCGGCGTCGGCGGTGACATCGGTGATGAGAATGTCCTTCCATACCGATCTGACCTGGTTCTTCCATGCCGCCAGGGCTCTGCATCCCCGCGAGTCGTCTGCCGAGAGCGCCCTGGAGTGTGACAGCGCCGGCAGGTAGAACCCCTCGAGGTATTCCGTGAGCATCCTGTTCGTGTTGAATCTGGCAAGGACGCCCTTCATTGTTTTCTTCATCATGGCGGTCCAGGACCTGGGGATGCTGTCTGCGCCAGTGTTGTAGAAAGCGGGTATCACGCTGTTCTCGATCAGGTCGAAAAGGGTCTTGGCTTCCACCGCGTCCTGCTGGGCATGGTCGTCGTAGAGTTCGCCCATTCCGATCGACCAGCCTGCGTCCCTTCTGTAGCCCTCGTGCCACCAGCCGTCAGGGATGCTGCAGTGCAGAACGCCGTTCATGCACGCCTTCATGCCGCTGGTCCCGCTGGCCTCCATGTTCATTCCGGGTGTGTTCAGCCAGACGTCCACACCCTGAACCATCGTTCTGGCAAGGTTCATCGAGTAGTCGTCGAGGTAGACGATCCTGCCGTAGAATTCGCGTTTCATGCAGGTATGGAAGATCCTTCTTATGAGGTCCTTACCCCCCTGGTCGTGAGGGTGGGCCTTTCCGCTGAAGATGATCTGAATGGGGCGTTCAGGGTTGGTGAGGAGTTCCAGAAGCCTCGGTTCATCCTGAAGCAGAAGCGCCGCCCGCTTGTAAGTGGCGAAACGCCGGGCGAAACCGATGGTGAGAACCTCGGGGTTGAGAACCGGTTTCTCCGCGAAGGCGGGCAGAGTGAGTCCCATGTTTGCAAGCTGCCTTGTCCAGTGTTGCCGGGCGTAGGCAACCATTCTCTCCCGCAGCCGTTCATGGGCTCGCCACAGCTCCGAGTCCGGGATCCTGTCTATGTGGCGCCAGAACTTCTCGCCCAGCGGGTTCCTGGCGCTGGTGTCTCCCACGTACCTGTCAAGCAGGCGCCGCATCTCTCCGCTGACCCAGGAGTTCTCGTGAACTCCGTTGGTTACGTGACCAATGGGAATGTCTTCATGGGGCAGGTTGGGCCAGACGCCCTTCCAGATGTTCCGGGAAACCCTGCCGTGAAGTTCGCTCACGCCGTTCGCCCCGTGTGAGAAGTTGAGCGCGAAAACCGTCATTGAGAAACTGGTGCCCTGGGGGTGCCTTCCCAATTCCAGGAAATCGGCTTCCCTGATGCCGATGCTGTTGATGTAAGGCCTCATGTACCGCAGTACCAGTCCGGGTTCGAATTCCTCGTTGCCGGCGGGAACAGGTGTATGGGTCGTGAAGACATTGCCGGCCCTCACTGCTTCGACCGCCTCGGAGAATGCAAGCCCGCGTGATATCTCTTCCGCGAGCATCTCCATCACCAGGAAGGCCGAGTGGCCCTCGTTGATGTGCCGCACCGCCGGGTTCAGCCCCACAGCCCGAAGCGCCTTGATCCCGCCGATCCCCAGAAGGACCTCCTGGCGGATCCGCATCTCCTTGTCGCCACCGTAGAGCTGGTCGGTGATCATCCTGTCTTCCGCCGGGTTCTCGGGAAGGTTCGTGTCGAGGAGCAGAAGCGATGCCTTTCCCACGGGAAGCCGCCATACCGCGGCGCTCACGGCGCGGTCAGCCAGTGGAACCGATATGACAACCGGCTCGCCGTTCGGGTTCCTCACCCGTTCAACCGGCATGTTTGAATAATCGTTTACCTGGTAGCTCTCCTGCTGCCAGCCGTCGCTGTTAAGGTACTGGCTGAAGTAACCCAGCCTGTATAGAAGCGTAATCCCCACGAAGGGGATGCCCAGGTCGCTCGCGGATTTGATGGTGTCTCCCGCCAGAACGCCGAGGCCGCCGGAGTAGATGGGCAGGCTCTCGTGAAGCCCGAACTCGGCGGAGAAGTACGCCACCACATCGATGCCCTGCAGAACGCCTTCATGCGCCCTTTCGAACCAGGTTGACCTGGACATGTAGTTCTCGAGTTCGCTCTCGACCTCGTCCATCCGGGAGAGAAAAACTGTGTCTTCAGCCAGTTCAGCCATCCTGGACTGGCTTGCCCTGCCCAGAAGAAGAATGGGGTTGTGGCCGCACGACTCCCAGAGTTCCTGGTCAACGGAACGGAACAGGCTTACCGCGTTGCGGTTCCATGTCCACCAGGCGTTTCCGGCTATTCTTCTCAGCGATTCGAGCCTCTCCGGCAGACGGGGCACCACCCTGAAAACCATTGACCTCAAGAACGACCTCCCGTGTTGATTTCCCGAAAGGGTAAAAGTACTCCCGGTCCGGCTTCTGTCAACCTCGGTTGGAACAGCACAGAGAAAGTGGAATATTCCAGGTGATGGAAGGGAAGGTGGAATGGGTATTCTGCTTCTGCTCTGCGGCGCGTCACTTGTGCGAACCGTCAGCCTGGGTGAGCCATGCGTTACATTGTCCGGTGATCAGGGCTTTTCCACCGTCACGCTCGAGAACGCACGAAGGGCTTCACTCCCCGGCCATCCCCTCCTTCCCCTTGTGCCCGTGGTCATGGCGGTTTACGGCGAGCCCGGTGATGTATCGGTGAGCCTTGACGGCTTCGAGCCCGTTTTGCTTCAACTGCCTGTCGAGCCCGCATCGAACCTCAGGCCCATTGGCTCGGACCTTCCGCGGACCGTGAGACCCGATCCATCGGTTTACCTGTCCGCCCTCGACTACCCCTCGAACCCCCTTGTCGCGGTCAGCACGGGCAGGCTCATGGGGGTGACCCTAGTCTCCGCCCTCGTGAGCCCCTGGAGGTACAACCCGGGTAACGGTACACTCGAGATGGCCGGGCAGGTAACTGTCACCCTTGAACATTCGCCGGAACTTCCCGGAAGACCCCTCTCCTCACTTCAGGCCGAAACTGCTTCGAGGCGCATAAGCGCCATCACCGGAACCGATCCGCCCCCAATGCCCGTGGGAGGCCCCGGTATCAGCGAGTACCTGATAATCACGGGCGACCTCTATCTGCCCGTTGTGCAGCCCCTTCTCGATCTCCAGAACGCACGGGGACTCACGGCAAAAGCCGTGGGGATGAGCCAGGTCGTCATGGGTTACGGGGGAGTGCGGGAGTGCGTCCGCTGGCATTACGAGAACGAGGGCACTCTGTTCGTGCTGCTCGCAGGCGACGCTTCGATAGTGCCCGCCGAAGAGTTCCTTGTTGGGTGCGATTGCGAGAACCTGTGGGAGACGGCCCCCGTCGACCTCTACTACGCCTGCCTCGACGGTGACTGGGACGGCGACGGCGACGGCGTTCCGGGCCAACCCCAGGACAATCCCGACCTTTACCCCGAAGTCATTCTTGGAAGGGCTCTTTTTTCCAGCTACTCCGGCGCCCAGGCCTTCATAGACAAGACCGTAGCCTACACCACCGCCCCTCCTTCGGGAGACTGGGCCTCCACAGCAGTTCTCAACGGCGGAATGCTGTTTCCGGACATAGGGTACACCGGCGCAAAGGGGTGCGAGGAGATGGCCTCGTACTTCCCCGATGACTGGGAGATCGTAAGATCCTATGAGTTCGAGGTTGGCGACTACCCCGACACCTTCTTCGAGCCAATGGCCGCCGGTGCCGGCTGGAACAACCATTCAGGTCACGGGAATGACAGGGGCGTGTACTGGGCAACCTTTGCCAGCCAGATCAAGGTGGCTGACCAGAGCCGGCTCCTCAACGGTTTCCGCTCGGGAATACACACCAGCATCGCCTGCCATCCCGGCGACTTCACCCACCCCGGAACTTGCCTGGCCAAGATGCTTCTGCACCACGAAGACGGCGGGGCAGTCGCGGTTGCCATGAACACAAGCTGGGGATGGGAGGGCTACTGGCCAGAACTGGGCCCCAGCGAGGACATGTGTACCGACATGGTGCGGCTGGTGTTCCAGGAGCATGTACCCACACTTGGTGAAGCGGTGACCACCGCCCGTGACATCCAGGTTCCCCTTGCATCAGGGGGGTATGACAGGACATTCCAGTCCCTTCTGGTGTTCACCGCGTTCATGGACCCGGCCCTTTCGGTCCTGCAGGTGACCACACCTCTCCCTCCGCCCCCTCCGGTTCAGATAAGGGTGAACCTTGCCGGGGCCAACCCCGCCACCGGCGGCCAGGTGCTGTTCGATGTGGAGTTTGTCGAGGGTCCGGTTGAACTTAACGTGTTCGACATCGCCGGCAGGCTTGTGCACAGCATCACGCTTCAGAACCCCGGACCGACCGGTTGGAACTGCTCGGGCATGCCCGTCGGGTTATACACCGCCGTTGCCCGAAAAGGCGGCTACGTCGGCAGGGCAAGGGTTACTGTACTAAGGCCCTGAATCAGTCTTTGTTTCTGAAGAAACGAGCCGGGTTTCCCGCGATGACCGCTCCCTCAGGCACATCCCTTGTGACAACCGCTCCTGCTCCAATAACGGCGCCCCTCCCGATCCTCACGGGAAGGATCGTGGCGTTGGATCCGATGCTGACGCCGTCTTCCACCACGGTTTTCTTCCATTTGCCGGGGTCCGCCTGGGGGGGGTAGACGTCGTTGATGAACATCACGCCGTGGCCCACGAAGCAGTCGCTGCCTATGGTGACGAGTTCGCAGATGAAGCTGTGGCTCTGAACCCTTGTGCGGTCACCGATGACAACGCCCTTCTGGATCTCGCAGAAGCAGCCCACCATGCAGTTACGGCCCAGACGGCAGCCGTACATGTTCACGAAGTTCCAGACCTTGGTGCCCTCGCCTATCTCGCAGTCGTTGATTGTCTGCAGGGGATTCTCGGTGGAATCCTCTTTCCTCTTGCCGAAGAAGGGCATAGCGCTCCCCTTTCAATTGAGTTTGAAGAGTATGTTCGGGAGGAACATATTACACGGACACCCCGGGAGGAACAGTGCGGGAAAGAATTCGCAACTTCTGCATAATAGCCCATATCGATCACGGCAAGTCAACGCTGGCGGACCGGCTCCTTCAGATGACCCACACGGTGAACGACAGGGAATTCCACGACCAGATGCTCGACTCCATGGACATCGAGCGGGAGCGCGGCATCACCATAAAAAGCACCGCCGTCACAATGGACTACACAAGCAGGGCGGGGGAGAGTTACACGTTGAACCTGATCGACACGCCCGGCCATGTCGATTTCAGCTACGAGGTCTCGAGGGCAATGGCGAGCTGCGAGGGAGCCCTTCTGGTGATAGACGCCGCGCAGGGGGTCGAAGCCCAGACCGTTGCCAACCTCTTCAAGGCAATGGAGCACAACCTCACCATCATACCCGTCATCAACAAGATAGACCTTCCTTCGGCCTCAATCGAAGAAACCCTCGACGAGATCGAGAACGAACTTGGGCTCGACCCCGACGATGCGGTCATGGTAAGCGCCAAGACCGGCCAGAACGTGGCGGACCTTCTGGAAACCATCATAGAAAAGATCCCTCCCCCGTCAGGCGATTCCGGGGGAGTTCTCAGGGCCAGGGTGTTCGACTCCATCTTCGACCCGTACCGGGGCGTGGTGGTTTACTTCAGGGTCGTTTCGGGCTCCATTCAGGCACGCGACGACATCAGGCTGATGGCTCCCGGGTCAGACTACCGGCTGGAGGAGATAGGTTACCTCAGGATAGGCAGGGAACCCAGGAAGAGCCTTGAGGCCGGCGAGGTGGGCTACCTCATCGCGGGCATCAAAAGCGTCAGCGAGGTCAGGAGCGGCGACACCGTGACCAGCGCCCTCAACCCCGCCACCGAATCCCTTCCTGGTTACGAGGAAGCGAAACCGGTGGTATTCAGTTCGATATTTCCTGTGACCTCCGAGGACTACGACGACCTTGCCTCGGCGATCGAGAGGCTCAAGCTCAACGACGCGAGCCTCACCTTCGAGAAGGTCAGTTCCACAGGCCTCGGTTTTGGTTTCAGGTGCGGCTTTCTCGGTCTTCTGCACCTCGAAGTCGTTCAGGAGAGGCTCGAGCGCGAGTTCGACCTCAGCCTGGTCCTCACGGCGCCCACCGTGCTCTGCAGGATAACCCTGAGCAACGGCTCGGTTATCTTCCTTGACAACCCGCTTCTGTACCCCGACCCTTCCCAGATCTTATCCATGGAAGAACCCTATATCAAGGCATCCATAATCATGCCGGACAGATACATAGGCCCTGTGACCAACCTTCTTCTCGATCGCAGGGCGGAGAACTACGCCAACATGTACGTGGGCAAGCAGAGGGTCGAGATCAAGGCCGAACTGCCCCTGTCCGAAGTTGTGTACGACTTCTACGACAAGCTCAAGTCCATAACACAGGGGTACGGCTCGTTCGACTACGAACCAGGCGATTACAGGAAGAGCGACCTGGTCAAGGTCGACATCATGGTGAACCACGAAAGGGTCGACGCCCTTTCCATGCTGGTTCACAGGAACCGTGCCGGAAGCTGGGCCAGGAGCGCGTGCGAGAACCTGAAGGAAGAGATACCCAAACAGCAGTTCAAGATTCCCATCCAGGGGGCAATAGGCGGGACCATCATCGCCAGGACCACCATCAGCGCCCTTCGAAAGGATGTGACCGCCAAGTGTTACGGTGGCGACATCACAAGGAAGAGAAAGCTGCTGGACAAGCAGAAGGAGGGCAAAAAAAGGATGAAGATGGTGGGCAAGGTCATGATCCCCCAGAAAGCCTTTCTCGCTGTTCTGAAGAGGGGGGACTGAAGTGAGGGTGCTGTTCCTCTGCGGCGCCAACTCCTGCCGCAGCCAGATGGCTGAAGGCTGGGCCAGACATCTGATCAAAGGTGAACACGAGTTCCACTCAGCCGGCCTCAGGGCGACTGGTGTGAACCCTCTTGCCGTGCGGGCCATGATGGAAGCTGGAGTGGACATCTCAAGCCACAAAAGCAAGACCGTAGAGAACCTACAGGGCGATTTCCACATCGTGGTGACGGTGTGCGATGCCGTAAAGGAGACCTGCCCCTACTTTCCAGCGGCGGTCAAGAGCATCCACAAGGGTTTTCCCGACCCTCCGGCAATGTCCGAGGGCCTTCCCGACAGGGAAAAGATCATGCCTTACCGGGAAGTGTGCGCCATGATCAGACGGTTCGTCGACACCGAACTCCGGGGGATGCTGGAAACACCATGACAGGGTTCGACTCCATCATTACCTTCGGCTACACCCGCAACATGGAGGAGACTCACCTCTTCTACAACGGGCTGCTGAAACTCCCCATGGTTCTCGACCAGGGCCGCTGCAGGATCTACAGGGTCTCTCCCGGCGGTTTTATCGGGTTCTGCGAAGGAACAAGGCCCGACCCTGAAAACTCGGTCATGATCACCCTGGTTACCGATGACGTCGACGGCTGGTTCGGGAGGGTGAGTTCGGAGGGCCACACTGTCATCAAAGCGCCTGCCATGAACCCTGAGTTCAAGATTTATCACTGCTTCGTGAAGGACCCTTCGGGCTACACCGTGGAGATCCAGAGGTTCGAGGACCCCCGGTGGAAGAGGGGATAGGCCTTTACATACACATCCCGTTCTGCCTTGCCAGATGCGGGTACTGCGGCTTCACCAGCTCGGCGGGGCTTCCCGGCCCCAGGTTTTACGAAGCGATCAAACAGGAGATAAGCCTTCTTTCGCCAGGAAAGATCCGAACCCTTCACGCGGGAGGGGGAACGCCCACGCTTATGGGAATGGCGTTCTGGCAAGACATGCTGAAAAGCCTCGACCTTTCACACTGCATCGAGACGGCCATCGAGACCAACCCCGCAGTACTCAAGAACAGGGAGTACGGTGAACTGAGAGAGGCCGGTTTCGACCGCATAAGCATCGGAGTCCAGTCCTTCAGCGAAGGCAATCTCAAGCGGCTCGGCAGGGTCCACACCTCCAGGCAGGCCGGGGAAGCGGTGGTGTTCGCAAGGGATGGGGGTTTCAATAACATTTCGATGGACCTTATCTACGGTCTTCCCGGTCAGAACATGGAGAGCTGGCGCCGTGATCTCGATAAGGCAATACGGCTCGAACCGGATCACGTGAGCTGCTACGAGCTGACGCTGGAACCCGGCACCAGGATCGGCGACGCAGGCAGCAAGGCAAGTGAGTCGCTGAGCGCCGACATGTTCATGGAGACCCATGACATCCTGACGGGGGCAGGATTCCAGCACTACGAGGTATCCAACTATGCCCGCCCTGGAAGGGAGTCGAGACACAACCAGGCGTACTGGGAGAGAAGGCCCTATCATGGCGCGGGTCCCTCAGCCCACGGTTATACTGGAACGGCAAGGTACTGGAACACCAGGGACACAGAACTCTACATCGAACAGACCCAAGGGGGCGTCCTTCCCCGACAGGGATGCGAGACGATCACTCCTGCGCAGGCGATACGGGAAGAGGTCATGCTGGGCCTCAGGACCTCCAGGGGCGTGAGAGCCGGCATCCTCCCGGACGAGGCGGTGAACAGGCTCATAGAAGCCGGACGCCTGCAAAGGATCGGGGCGATGGTGGCGCCCACCCCCGAGGGAATGCTCTGGGCTGACGGCATGGCGGACGAGCTTACCGGGTGATCATCCCCTGCCCGTGAATATCCTTTTGATCCAGTGCCCAAGGGGGGCAAAGATCGCCGCAAGGACCACTCCCATAACGCCGCCGGCGATCATTGAGCCTTCGTCCCATTTGTTCTGGTAACCCAACAGCAGGGCAAGAAGCACAGAGAACACTCCGGTCAGAACCGCGAACAGGGTGAGGCACCCGCTCATGTTGAACCGGCTCCGCGCATCGGCCTCGTCAGGCGGCCGGACCAGCGATTCGTTGATGGAACCCACGTACTCCGCGATCAGGAAGGGAGTGCCGTCGTTCCGGTCGAACCGGGGCATCTTGTTGAACAGGATGTTGAGAAGCTTTTCTCCCCGGACCTTCACGAGAAGGGTTCCCGTCATGGCGTGGCTCATCGCGCCCTGGATGTTCAGTTTCAAAAACCCGGGAGTTGAGGCGTCGCCCTTCGCGGCATAGATCAGTTCCATCTCCTCGAAAGGGATCCTCCTGAGAAGCCTGGTCTTGTATGTGATGGTAATGAACTCCAGAACAAGCGCTCCCGAGCTGACCCCCACGAAAACGTTCCCGATCCCCAGCATTCCCCAACCGCAGTGGATAATGTCCTCGCCGGAAGCCTGCCTCAGACGTTCCGCAAGCTCAAGCCCGTTCTTCACACCCTCCATTTCGCCTCCCTTCGGGCGCATGATACAACGGAAGGAGTCTGGAGCAAACCCCCGGCCCGTTTGACGAAAAGGAACCGTTTCGTCATAATTGCCACCTGTTCGGTGCCCCTGTAGCTCAGTTGGATAGAGCGGCGGTTTCCTAAACCGTAGGCCACATGTTCAAGTCATGTCAGGGGCACCAACAATCCATCGATCCAGGCTTGACCCGGCAAGACAATCTATTTATCTCCCCAATAGAGAATCTGTCTGCAGGAGGGATACTGTGAAAACCGTCCCAGGTTCGTTGTTGCTCTCATTGCTGTTTCTGCTTGTCGTTTCTGGAACCGGGCTGGCACAGTGGAATGGGGAGATCGTGGCGTGGGGAGACAACTTTTACGGCCAGTGTGATGT
>JAWOHL010000060.1:0-41368 GCA_046485185.1 Candidatus Fermentibacteraceae bacterium | reverse complement strand
AATGAAATGGCAAACCCATTCTCATACGGCGGCATCGTAAGCGACCGGCAGTTCTGCAACAGGGTCACCGAGCTGCGGGAGCTTGTAAGGGCGGCGAAGAACAACGAGAGGCTCTTCATCCACGGGGAGCGGCGGGTCGGCAAGACCTCGCTTTTGAAGTCAGTAATGAGCACTCTCAGGGAAGCCGAAGGCATCTGCTTCTACATCGACGTGTGGAAGTGCGTTGACGAGGCCGACTTTCGCAGGGTGTGCGCCTCGGCCCTCTCGGGTTACGCTCTGGAGAAGGGAAAGGGTGCCCTTGAAAAACTTGCCGGGCTTTTCTCGGGTGTCGCACCCTCATTCGGCATCGACGAGGCGGGAAAACCCACGGTTACACTGGTGCGCGACCGTAGCCGGCCCGAGGGACCGGATGTCGAGGAGATACTTCGGGCGCCGGGCCGGATAAGCGCAATGGAGCCGGGAAGACCGGTTCTTGTGGTCTTCGACGAGTTCCAGCAGATCAGGGAGATATCGGGCCTGAGGCTCGAAAAGGTGCTTCGAAGCGTGATACAGGAGGAGACGGGCGTGGCCTGGTTCTTCTGCGGCAGCCGGGCCACGCTTCTTCGTGAGATGTTCCTGAAAAAGGGCAGCCCCCTCTTCAGGAGTTCGGGGCACTACCCGGTTGGCGCCATCGGCCTTGCCCACTGGCGCCCCTTCATCACAGGGGAATTCGACCAGAGCGGCAAGAAGATCTCACCGGAAACCGTAAGGGTGCTGGTTCAGGCAACCGGGGGCCACCCCTTCTACACCCAGATGCTCTGCTCCGCCCTGTGGGACATCTCCGGGAACACCGCTTCCGGGAATGACCTCGAAGCTGCCGTTTCACTTCTTCTGGACAGGGAGAGCGGCACCTATGCCACCCTGTGGAACTCGCTTCCCGACCAGCCCAGGAAGATGCTTCGGGCCATTGCCCTCGAAGGCACGCTTTTGAAGCCGACATCGGGGGCCATGGTGAGGAAGTACGGGTTCTCATCGCCTTCCACGGCGAAGAGCGCCCTGCTCTACCTTCTGAAGCACGACCATGCCTCGCAGGACGAAAAGGGCGGCTACCATCTTTCCGACCGGTTCCTGGCCATGTGGTGCCTTCGGAACGTGGCGACGTAGAAGGCTGGACGAGGGTAAGGCGCTTTGTGGCCGCCCTTTCACAAATCCTCGTTTCATTTCATATTCACTGCATGGAAAGAACAATCATGGTTTTCAAGAGCCCTTACGAACTGGACAGATATGAGCGTTCCCGGCGCAGGGCCATGTCACCTGAACAAAGGCTTCTGGAGCTGGAATCCATCCGCAGCGAGGCAGGCAAATTCCTTTATGAGCATTCAGCCAGACTTCGAAGAGTTGTTACGGTTACTCGAAAAAACAGCAGTTGAGTACCTGATAGTCGGAGGCTATGCGGTTGCTCTGCACGGCTATCCCCGATACACGAAGGATATCGATCTCTTTTTCAATCCATGTCAGGAAAACGTTGATAGAATCATCAGCACCCTGATCGGGTTCGGGTTTTCTTCCGATCAACTCAACCGGGAGTTGTTCTCCACACCAGGAAACATCATAACCTTCGGTGTTACACCCGTAAGGGTTGATTTTCTGAATGAGATTGATGGCGTTTCCTTTAAAGACGCCTGGCCCAACAGGGTCCGAAGGGCATACGGAAGCGTAACAGCAAATTTCATCGGCTTTGATGATCTGATCAAGAATAAATCATCAACTGGTCGCAACCGTGACAAACTTGACGTTGAGGAATTGTCCTGACCGTTCCGGAACTGTGCGCTATCCCGTTATCCCGTGCTTTTTCCCGACCTTTTCGAAGGCCGCGATGGCCATGTCGAGGTGCTCGCGGGTGTGGGCGGCTGAGAGCTGCACCCTGATGCGGGACTGCCCGCGGGCGACGACGGGGTAGAAGAAACCGATGGCGTAGATACCCTCTTCCAGAAGGTCGTCGGCGAACTGCTGCACCAGCACGGCGTCGTTCGGGTACATGCCGAACAGGATGGGAACTATGGCTGTTTCGCCGTCGATTATCGAGAAGCCGGCCTTCTTTATGCCGCTGCGGAAGTATGCGGCGTTCCAGTGGACGCGGTCGCGCAGTTCGGTGCTGCGCTGGATGATGTCGAGCACCTTGAGCGTGCCTCCCACAACGGGCGGGGCCATGGTGTTGCTGAACACGTAGGGGCGTGAGGTCTGCCTGAGCCACTCGACCAGCACCTTCCTGCCGGCCGTGACGCCGCCGCTTGCGCCGCCGCACGCCTTGCCGAAGGTTGTGGTAACGAGGTCGGCCCTGCCCAGAACACCGTGGTGCTCAAGCGAGCCCCTGCCCGTCCTTCCGATGTAGCCCGTTCCGTGGCTGTCGTCCACCATGAGCAGGGCGTCGTGCCTGTCGCACATGTCAACGATGGCGTCGAGCGGGGCGATGTCGCCGTTCATGCTGAAGACGCCGTCGGTGGCGACGAGCCTGTACCTGGCGTTGCGAACGCTGTCGAGCATCAGAATGTCCTCGAGGCCGGGAAGCTCCCGGCCGTCGAAGTTCCGAAGGCCGGTGCCCGTGTGGCAGTGGCTGTAGACGTGGCGCTGCGCCTTGCACAGCCTGACGCCGTCGATTATCGAGGCGTGGTTCAACTGGTCGGCTATGATGGCGCACTCCTCGTCGAGGAAGGGCTGAAAGACCCCTCCGTTGGCGTCGAAGCAGGATGAGTACAGGATGGCGTCGTCGGTTCCAAGGAACTCGGCGGTCCTTCTTTCGAGTTCGCGGTGTATGTCCTGCGTGCCGCAGATGAACCGTACGCTGGAGAGACCGAAGCCCCTGGTCCTGAGGGTCTGCGCCGCGGCTTCTATGACCTCGGGGTGGTTGGCCAGGCCAAGGTAGTTGTTGGCGCAGAAATTGAGGACCTTTTTGCCGCCTGCCACGGTTATCTCGGCTCCCTGCGCGGAACTTATGACCCGCTCCCGCTTCATGAGGCCTTCGTCATCCCTGACTTTCATGAGTTTCGCAAGGTCGACCAGGATTCTGCTGGACATCCGTTCCTCTTCCCGCGCCGGAGTACGGCAACCGTGACATTTCTGAAGGAAAATGAAGCCGGTGTTCCCCGGCGCCGCGAATATAATGAAACCGGGGGCGCGGGTGCGCCCCCGGCTGTTTCAGGTCGGGGCTACATGCCGTATTTGGCTATGATGCCGTTCTTGTCCAGCCCCAGGATGCCGTACTTCTCCCCCACCTTGCGGAACGCTTCCACGCACTTGTCGATGTGGTGGAATTCGTGGGCGGCGGAGAGCTGAACCCTTATCCGTGCGGCACCGGCCGGTACCACAGGGAAGAAGAAGCCTATCACATAGATGCCCTCGGCGTACATGTCGCGGGACATGTCGTTGGCCAGCTTGGCGTTAAAAAGCATCACGGGAACGATTGGAGTGTCGCCTTCGCGGATGCAGAGCCCGGCCTCGGTTATGCCCTTGCGGAACCTTTCCGTGTTGCGCTCGAGCTTGTCCCGGCGCTCGGTGCTTGCGGAGACAAGGTCGATGACGGTGATGGAAGCCGCCACGATGGACGGGGCCATGGAGTTTGAGAACAGGTATGGCCTTGCCTTCTGGCGGCAGAGCTCGACCAGTTCCCTCCTTCCCGACACGCAGCCACCGGAGGCGCCGCCAAGACCCTTGCCGAAGGTGGTGGTGATGATGTCCACCCTGTCCATCACGCCGAAATGCTCGTGGGTACCCCGGCCGGTCTTGCCGATGAAGCCCGACGCGTGGGACTCGTCCACGAGTATCATGGCGTCGTACTTGTCGCAGAGGGCGCACATCTCGTCGAGGGGTGCCAGGTCGCCGTCCATCGAGAACACACCGTCGGTCACGACAAGCCTGTTGCGCTTGTCCTGGTGAAGGATCAGCTTGTTCTCGAGGTGCTTCATGTCCATGTGCTTGAAGGTGTCGTACTCGGCCGAGCACAGCCTGATGCCGTCGACAAGTGACGCGTGGATGAGACGGTCCGCTATTATCACATCCTGTGGGCTGAGGATCGCCTCGAAGACCCCGGAGTTGGCGTCCATGCACGATGGGAAGAGCAGCGTCGACTCCATTCCCAAAAACTTCGAAACCTTGTCCTGCAGTTCACGGTGGATGTCCTGCGTACCGCAGATGAAACGAACCGAGCTCATCCCGTAGCCCCGCTCATCGAGGCCCCTGTGGGCAGCGGCCACCACGTCGGGGTGGCTGGAGAGCCCTAGGTAGTTGTTGGCGCAGAAGTTCAGGACCCTTTTCTTCTCGGCGCCCTCGGGGAACTCGACCAGTATCTCGGCGTCCTGGGGTGAGCAGATGAACCGCTTCTCCTTGTAGAGCCCCTTCTCCTTGATGGCGTCGATCTCGGAGTTGAAGGCGGCCCTTGCCTTGTCGCTGTAAGCCATTCGACGCCTCCTGTCAGCCCTGGTGCTTTTTCACCAGGCGGCAGATGGATGTGACGGTGTCGAAGGCCTCGGGCGTGGCTTCGTCGTCGGGGAGCTTTATGCTGTACTTCTTCTCGAGGAAGACCTTGAGGGACACCATCGAGAAACTGTCCACCAGGCCCGATGAGATGAGCGGCGTGTCGGGGCCCACGTCCATCTCGTCGTCCTCGTCGACGTACTCGCCTATCACGTACTGCAGGATCACATCTTTCATGTCGTCCATTTTCATATCCTTTCCTTCAGGGCAGTTTGTTCTCAGTCTTCTTCGAGGGTCGAAAGGTCGCCCGTATCCTCACCCCACTCCAGAGCCCGCAGGTAACGCCTGAGGATCTTGCCCGAGCGGGTCTTGGGAAGCTTTTCGAGGTATTCGATCTCCTGGGGCATGGCCAGGGGCGAAAGCCTCTTTCTGATGAAGTTCATTATGGAAAGCTCGAGGTCGTCGCTGGGTTCGAAGCCCGGGTTGAGGGTTACGAAAGCCTTGACCACCTCCATGTTGACCGCGTCGGGCTTGCCCACGGCCGCTGCCTCGGCGATGGCCTCGTGCTCGATGAGGGCCGATTCGACCTCGAAGGGGCCCACGAGGTGCCCGCCGGTGTTGATCACATCGTCATCGCGCCCCACGAACCAGTAGTAGCCGTCCTTGTCGATGCTTGCCCTGTCACCGGACACGTACCACAGGTCCTGGTTCGCCCTGAGTTCGGCGGGAGTCGCGTTCGCGGGAGCGCCGGGGAACTTGCTGCGGTAAAGGTCGGGCCTCTCCCAGTACTCCCTGAACATCGAGGGCCAACCGGGCCTGAAGGCGATGAGCCCTACCGTGCCAGGCTCGGTGACAGGCTTGTGGGTCTTGAGGTCGAGCACGGCGGCGGTGATCCCCGGGAAGGGTTTGCCCATCGAGCCAGGTTTGATCTTCATGCCGGGGTAGTTGGTTATCATCATGGCGCCGGTCTCGGTCTGCCAGAAAGTGTCGTGGAAGGGAAGACCGAACACCTTCTCGCTCCAGATCACGGCCTCGGAGTTAAGGGGCTCACCCACCGAGGCGAGGTGGCGGAGCCTCGAGAGGTCGAACTTTTCCACGGTCTCGTCGCCGTCCCGCATCAGGGAACGTATGGCCGTGGGCGCCGAGTACCATACCGTCACCTTGTTGTCCTGGACGAACTGGTACCACCTGGCCGAGGTGAAGCCCGAATCGAGAACGCACTGGGTCACACCAAGGCTCCAGGGACCGATGATGCCGTAACTGGTCCCCGTAACCCATCCCGGATCGGCGGTGCACCAGTAGACGTCATCCTCCCTGAGATCGAGAACCCAGTGGCTCGTGAGGGCCTGGCCCATGACCGAGCCGTGAACGTGCTGGGCGCCCTTGGGCTGCCCGGTGGTGCCGGAAGTGTAGTGGAGCACCGACGGGGTCTCAGAGTGCGATCTGTACACATCGAAGGCTTCCACCCTTGGGGCGGTCTCGAAGTCGTAGAAGTGCTCGCCCTCCTTGAGCTTGCCCTGGTCGCCCTCCACCACTACGACATGCTTCAGGTTGGGCAGTTTGTCCTTTATGGCCCTTACCTTCTTCACATGCTTCTGTGTGGTCAGGATGGCCGCTGTCCCCGCGCCCTCGAGCCTCACCTCGAGCGACTCGTCGCCGAACGCGCTGAAAAGGGGCTGCACGATGCCGCCCATCTTCAGGACGCCCAGGAAGGAGATGTAGAGGGCCGGGATCTTGTCCATGAAGACGCAGACGCGGTCGCCGGGCTTTATGCCCAGTGACTCGAGCATTTGGGCGAACCCGTTGGAGTAGACCCTTATGTCGTCGAATGAAAATGTCTTCTTCTTACCGCCGAAACCTTCCCAGATCATGGCGGTCCTGTCTGCACCGCCACGGGCGCAGACCCTGTCGGAGCAGATGGCGCCGATGTTGAGAAGCTCGCCCTCTTTCCAGTCCAGGACCTTTTTCGCGATGCTCCAGTCGAAATCCTTCAGTCTCTGTTCATAGCTTCCGATGTTGCTCAAGGCTGCCCCTTCCGTTCTGTGCCGCTGAAAGAACCACTATCGCCACCGCGTTCGTTCCGCAATGGCTTATGGAAACCCTCATATCTCCAACATGCTTCTGCTCAGCGAGTGCGGCGAGCCTTCCGTGCAGACGGATACCCACTTCGCCCGACCCGCTGTTCCTGAGGACCTCCACCTCTCTCAGGCCGAGGTCCCGGTCGTTTTCATCAACGCCCAGAGCGGTGATCACAGCTTTCTTCGCCGCGAACCTGCCGGCGAAGCTCTCGTGTCTTCTGGCCCTGCTCACGGCGTAGCTTGTCTCATCAGGCAGGAAAACACCGCTCACGAACCCGTCCGTGAGGTTTTTTTTGAAGTCCGCGAGGTCGACGATGTGTATTCCCACCGCCACGATCACAACGCACCTCTGCCCGCCGGGGGTAACGACCGCCGCCGGGAGCCCGACCCGGGAACCCTAACCAGAGACCCGCTTCGTGTCCACAGGCATGTCAGGGCCATATCGCCCTGTAAATGTTGTAGTTGTGAAAGACCAACTCGACGTACTTCTTGGTTTCATTGAACGTGATCCTGGAAAAGAACTCTTCCGGCGGCGCAGTACCTGCGCCCCAGCGAACAGCGTTGTGGGGGCCGCCGTTGTACGCCGCCAGGGTTTCGTACACCCCTCCGCCCATCTCCTCGGAGTATCCGGAAATGCACGCCGTACCGTACTCGATCGAAACAGAAGGGTCGTAAAGGGCGTCAGGAGTGAAGTGCTCCCAGCCCCGCTGGTCCGCCACGTACTCGGAGGTGCTGGGGATCATCTGAAGAAGCCCCCGTGCCCCCGCAGTGGAGTAGACCCCCGGCGAGAAACCGCTCTCCTGTTTCATGATGCTATAGACAAGGAGAGGGTCGAGTCCGTACCTTTCGCATGCCGACTCCACCAGCTCCCCCCATGCCATGGGGTACCTGAGCCTCCAGAGTTCAAGGGGTCTGTTTGCCCCCTCGAGGCTCCACATGGTGTATGCCGCCCAGGGCCCCCGCTCCCATACTCCGTGTTCGGCGTAGAATGGGCCGAGGCGGAAAGCCCCTCCGACTTCAGTCTCGGCGGCTCGGAAGAGGTCGATGGCCCAATCCCGTCTTCCCGCCTCGACAAGGAACGCTCCCGTGAGGGCTGACGGGGGGGGAACGGCCGGAGCGCGGTCGTTGCGCGTCATCCAGGTGTCCAGGGGTTCAGTGGTATGGACGGGCCGCCAGGGCGGCAGACCGAGGTATTCCCTGGCGAAGAACGCCGGAAGGCTCTCGGGTTTGTCATGGATAAGGGTTTCAAGAACGATCCGGCCCTGGGGGTTCCCTGCCTGATGAAGAAGCCTGCCGTAGTAAAACCTGGCCGGGGGTGAGTAGACGCTTTCGGTCCACCTTGCGATGAACCTCGCAAGTTCGTCAGGGGCCGAGGGGTCTCCCGTTTTCAGCAGAGCAAGGCAAAGGTAGAAGTGAGCGTCGTCCGCAGTGGTGTTCCCCGGGTACAGCGCCAGGGTCTGACGAAAGTACGGCAACGACCTGTCGAAAAGGCCGTTGTCGAAAAGCAGGCTTCCCCGGTACCAGGGAAGGTTGCTGATGCGCGTGTGGGAGGGCCATGAGCGTTCGTAGACGTCGAAGAGGTCAAGCGCTTCGTCGACCTGTCCCAGCGAGCCCCTGCTTCTGGCAAGGTTGATCACCGCGTCGGGGGCATCGGCGCCCTGGGGCCAGCGCCGAATGTACTCGGACAGCATTCGGACCGCTTCATCGTAACGCCCGAGCCTGTCACGGGTTCTCGCGGCGAGGTAGTAAAGGTGCGCGGGGGGATTCTGGCTCTGCAGGGCTATCTCAGTGAGCTGGTTCCACATGCCGCCGCCGTAGTAGCTCTCGGCCACCCTCGATGCCATGCCGGGGTCGGAGAGCAGGGTTTCTTTCATTACCCCGTAGCCCGCCCCGTGGATGTCGCCAGCGGGCCATAACGCGACGGATTCTGCGAGGTCGTCCTGCCAGCCCGAAAGGCCGGCGGCGTGCCTGTGCATTCCCCGGTAATGGAGCAGTGCAGAAGAAACCTCATCACCGTCAAGGGTTTCCGCCCTTCGCCAGAGGGCTTCCTGTGACGCAGCGTCGCCTGTGCCCAGAGCCACCCTGTATGAGAGGACCAGGTGATCGTTTCCCGCCGCTCCCGGAAGGTTGTCTCCCGCGTGGGAAAGAAAGGCGGCCGCGTCATGAGGCATCCCGGCCCCCAGAAGGGCTTCGGCCGCGGCCAGTGCGGCGTACTCGGAGTGAGGGGTGCTTCGTAAAAGGATGGTTTCACGAAGTTCCAGAGCGGCGAAGGCGCCGCCCAGGCGTATGGCCTGGAACACCATCACTGAATCGGGGTCTTCGAGAAGCAGGGCCGCCGCGTCACGATTCGGCCCGGGACAGACCGCGGCCGCTGCACGGGCCAGTTCCATCCTCTCCGGGTTCCCGGGTTCGAGGGCAAGGGCTGCAGCAACATAGGCTTCCGATGCAAGGTCGTATAAACCCACGCCGCAAAGGCTGTCAGCGGAATCCCTCAGCCTTGCGCAGCGGGTTTCGGGGCTTTCGGGGGCGGTTTCGACCGAAACGCTACCGCACCCCGCAAGAAGGCTGAGCAGGCATACCCCGGCGCCCCTCCTCAATTCGCTGTGTCCCCGGTGTAGGCCGCCAGCTCCGCCTTCACATCGGGGTTTCCCGGCGCGAGGGAAGCCGCCCGTTCAAGCGTGGCAACGGCGTCGGCGTGGCGCCCCGAAGCGGCCAGCGCCCTGCTGTAGGCGATCATGGTCCTTATGGAGGGGGACTCTTCGGTCATGAACTTCTCGAGGAAGGAAATTGACTCGCCTGATCTGCCGCCGGCAAGGAGAAGCACACCAAGTCCCGATACGGCCTGGTCTAGGTCGGGCTTCAGCTCGAGCGCTTTCCTGAACGACGCTTCTGCCTCGCTCTCCTCACCCTTCGCGGCCTGCGCGTGGGCCAGGTTGCACCACACTTCGGCCCTTCCGGCATCGAGGTTTATCGCCTCCTGCAGGTCAAGGGCGGCGGCCTCGTACTCACCGATGTTGTAGTGGTGTATGGCGCTATGGTTCAACGAACGGATGCCGTCTTCCATGGCCTTTCCCGCGAACCTTTCGGTGACTTCCTGCATCTCGGCGAGAATGGCGGCGTTCTTCCCCAGCCCAGCCGAAAGCTCGTTCTTCACAGCTTCGATGGCTTTGCCGGTCTTCTCCCCGACCTTCGTCAGGTCGCTCAGGACCTTTTCGGTGTTCATGCGGGCCTCTTCGGCCTTTTCGAGGTTCGCGGCTGTTTCGGCCCTCATGCCCTCGGCTTTCCCGGCCAGCGCATCATGCATGGTGCGCACGGAGTCGGGGATCGAACCGATGGCGTCAATAATGAGGCCCGAGGCCTCGGTTACCCCCGCGGCGCTCTTCCGGGAGGACTCCAGAACGGATGAGTTGAGCTCCGTGAGAAGCTTCTCAAGCCTGTCCCCCAGTTCGGAAAGCCTGGGAGCAAGTGAACCTTCGTCAGATGATTCGGATGAAACACCCCTTTGCGATGCCGTGCCGGACACGGCTTCTTCGAGCCTTTTGAACTGGGCTTCGAAAAAGCTCTCACCGGGCTGCGCCGGATACTCGGTTTTGGCCACCTGGTCACGGAGCGCGTCGAGCTTCTCGCCCACGCCTGCCGCAAGCTTTTCGATGGAGGCATCGACCCTGGAAAGCCCCTCGGTCATCGGGCCGGTGTCGATGGGCAGGGAGGGTCCGGAACCGGGGGTGATCCGGGACACTGCTTCTTCCATCCTTCCGAACTGGGCTTCGAAAAAGCCCTCTCCCGGCAACGAGGGCGGTGTTGTCCCGGCGATCTCGTTTTTGACGGCATCAAGTTTCTCCGCAAGCACATCCATCTTCCCGGACATCTGAAGCATGGCCTGCCCCAGCGCCACGAGAAGCTGCTCAACGGTCATCTGGTTATCTGCCATTGGTCATCCCCCGTCCCCTTTTCCATTTGTCCATTTCAAGATCGCTTATTGCATGGCTCCAGCCGTGATCCGCACCCTGCGCGGCGTAAAGGCCGGGATGTCTTTCCTGCATGAATCGCTCGAGAGCGGCCTTCTCCATCGGTAGCCCCATCTGGGAAAAAGCCCAGCGAAGCCTTTCAAGATGGACCGGGTCGCCGGTGCTCCTGTAACGGGCAAGCCAGCCCGCGCAGGCCGCTTCCCTCCTGCCGGAGATCCATAGAGAGTCTTCATCACACGGCGCTGATCCCGCTGCCCGGGCCACGGATTCCCTCAACTGTGCCAGAAGTGCGTCATCGCCCCTGGCGGCATCGAAGGCCCCCCTGGTTCTTCCTGCGGCTACGAGAAGCCTTATGAAACCAGGGGTCACCTGAGCATCCCGCAGTGAAAGGGCCCTGTCCACCAGAAGCGCGGCTTTTTCCGAGAGGTCGGCGTCTCCGGAATCGGTGAGCCTCATGGCAAACCCCATCACGGTCTCGCCGTCGAGGCCGGAACGGGCCAGTGCGGCCGCAGCTGCCCCGGCTTCATCGGGCCTCATGACGGTGCCGGGGGGAAGGAACCCGGCGAGCCCCTTCGACACGAACTCGTCGGACTCGACCGCGTTCCAGAAATCGAGCCTGAGCGAATCATCGGACAGGGCGTCAATGAAAAGCTCTTCATCGGTCTCCGGATACCCTTTGCCCGCCAGGGCGACCCTGATCGCGTGAGCCTGGGCCGGAAGATCCGACGCGGCACAGGTCTGCATGAGCGTGTGAAGGGGCTGGTAAAGCCCCTCGGTGCTCCACAGTTCGATGCACTGCTCAACGGACTCGACCGGGGGATGGATGTCCGGAGGAGCCCCTGCTTCATGGAAGAGCTTGGAATCCGCCGAGGCAATGCCAAGCAGAGCCCTCACCCGAGGGTCGGCAAGCTCGAGCACCGCTACCTGTTCGTAAAGGCCGGGGTCGATCCTGAGGGCATCGCACGCGGCATCGGAAACATCCTGCCCTGTGGAGTGCCTGACGGCGATGGATACGCCGAAGAGAAGAAGTTCGGCGTCCCGCTTCTCACTTCCGTACCCGATGGCGGCGGAGGAAAGCTCGCCGGCGGGAGCGGGGTCTCTCTCCAGGGCTGTAGAGGCGGCGCTGCGGAAACCCTTAACGTCTTTCGAAAGAAGTCTGGAAAGGGCCAGGAGCTTCCATAGTTCCCATGATTCGACATGATCGGGGGCTTTCTCCTCAAGAAAAGCCTTCACATCCGAAGAATCGATGCATTTTGCCAGAACGGCAGCCGCGCCCGACAAATCCCCGGTGTTCACCAGGGAATTGGCAAGGGCAAGGGTCGTGAGCCCCGATGTCTCCTCGCCAGCCATCGACTCGAGGACCTTTCTGGCAAGGGAAGCCGTTCCGGTGTCACCGGCGGCTGAGGAGAGAAGGCTGACCGCCAGAGCGCGGTTTCCGTCTACGGTTGCGCGGCAGCCAGCCGCCAGAGAGGCAACTGATCCCTCGGGGATCTCGAGGTTCTCAACCGAAACCGCAGCGGTTCCGAAATGCCCCTCCTCGATGAAGTATTCCAGCCTGAACAAGGCCGTTGAAAGAGGGTCGCCCGTGTCCACCCTGATGGCCAGGGAATCCATCCAGTCCGCCCGGGCTCCCGGTTCCGCAAGGAGAGGCAGCAGTTTGGCCACCACGTCGCCCCTGCCGGAGTCGTTCAGTGCGGGCAGGAAGTTTTCCGCCGATGTTTTGTGAAGAAGGCTGAGCCTCATGTCCGAGACAAGGTCGGAAACCCTGGAAGCCAGGGAGGGTTCCCGCACGGCCTCGGCCATGGCCGGGGAAGCCGTTGCTGCGTCTTCGAGGGCGACTGCGGCCGTGGCCTGAACAAGGTGTCCGGCAGGGGTCGAGGGCGTGAACCCGCTCTCCAGTATCTCGCGAGCGTTGCCCCGGGCAAGCCCGTTGTCGATTATCTCGAGAAGACCGGCGTCGCTGACCTTTTCACCCGAAAGCAGCAGGGCCAGCCAATCCGACGCCGATTCACGGGAATCGCCGATCCCCCCGGATATCGAGGCCCGGAAGCGCCTCAGTCTGGGGAACTTCCCCATGAGATGGTTTAGCCTGGAGAGGATCACCGTCATGTCCGATCTGGACTTGAGGTCCTTTCTCGTGGCAAGGTGCTGAAGGGCAGCGCCGGCCTCGCCCTCCCTGCCCCCGAGGAGTCTGTGGACCGCAAGCAGTATGAGGACGGAGGCGTTGCTCTTGTCCTTCTGGAGAAGCTTCTGTATCTGGTTGAACACCCAGTCCGGATCCTGTTCGAGCAGGTAGATGATTATCTGGACCGCGTCCTCGACCGATCCCTTCTCCACCAGGAATTCGCCGAGTTTCCGGGAGACCCTGCCGTCTTTGTCCATCCCCTTCTCGATAACGCTTCGGCAGACTTCCGCAACAGGAGCCTGGTCGAGGTCGGCACACTCGAAAACCTTCGCCAGGGATTCCATGCCCTGGGTGGTCTCACCCCTGGAAATCCTCAGTCTGGCCTGAAGAAGGTGCGCCCTGGCGCTTCCCGGTGCGCCAATGACAACCCCTGCCACGGCCTGTTCAAGCGCGTTGGCATCCACCTCGCGTTCGAGCAGTGCCTCGAGCACGTTGCATGAGTCGTTGATCCTGCCCGCCGCCGACATGAGCCTGGCCAGGGCAACGGAAGCCTTGCCGGTGTTGTCGGCGGGGATAAGGCTTTTCTCGGTTATGGCTATGGCTTTTTCTATTACCTCACGGTCGGCCATCAGCAGGGTGGAAAGCTCGGACAAAGCACGTTCGGTATCGGAAAGGGCCACGAGGATCCTGATACGCCCGAGGTTCACGTCCATGTCGGTGCCCCCGGTACGGTTGGCTATCCAGCCGCTGAGCCGCGCAATGCTCTCGTCGGGGAACGATGACCGCTCCGCAGTGCCTACAAGAACGTCCACGGCCTCGGAGGGCCTTCCCTTCCGGTGAAGCACGACGGCCATTGCGATGCTTGGCTCGGTGTTCTTCAGCTCTTCGCCGGGAAACCTGGACTGGGCCTGATAGGCGCTTTCGATCGAGTCGGTGAACCTCGATTCAGTCAGGCGGTCAACCGTGGAAAGAAGCTCGAGCATCCCGTTGTAATCCTTGCTTCGAAGTCTCAGTCTCCACAGGACCTTGAGAAGCTCGGAGGAACGTGAGAACTGTGAGAGCTTCTCCTCCAGCATCTTGACCACGCCGGGCCTGAGGTCGGAGTGGGTCTTGATGATCCGTTCAGAGAGCCTGGCAGCCAGGTCGGGGTGGCCTATGTCCATCAAAAAGGGTACGACCTGCCGGGCCGCATCCTTCTCTTCAAGAATGCCTTCTATCTCCTCCTCAATGAGAACTGCCGCCTGGTCAACCATGTCGTCGGCAGCCATATCCCTGGCTTTTTTCAGGATTCTCTGCGATTTGGATTTGAACAGCGCCATGATCCCCTACTCCGGTCTTATTATGAGAACCTCGCCTATGCTTAGTGACGAACCGCTTCTGTTGTTGAGACTTTGAATCTGCTCCACCGGAACACCGTACCTTCTGGACAGGTCCCACATGGTGTCTCCCGAAGCCACGGTATGGGTTATGCGACCGCCTCCGGTGATGGTTTCGGGGGGTGGGGCCGAACCCGCTGACGGCGTTCCCCGAAGCATCAGGATCTGCCCGGGAAAGATGGTGGCGCTCGGGGAAATGTCGTTCCACTGGGCGACTTCCCTGGACGAGACGCCCACCTCGGAGCCGATCCCGCCAAGGGTGTCACCGCTTCTTACAGTGTACCGGTAGAAACCCGACGCTTCAGCAGCCCTTGTGTTAACGGGAGTGCGTTCGCTTTCGGGAAGGCTCACGTAGGTGCCGGGGACGGGTTCAACCGTTGCGTTGACCTGCGAAAGGTCCTGCTGTGCAACCCCGGTGGCCTGGGCGATGTCGTTCCAGTCGTCGCCTTCCCTGACCAGATAGCGTGAGGGCTCGATGGCCCACGCGGCCTGAAACGCTTCGGCGGCCTTGTCGGTGGGGACCACCAGTTCCCAGCCCTCGCGCCTGCCAGGCACTGTTTCCGCAAGAAAACCCCTGTTGAGGCCGGCGAGGACGTCCGGGTCGATCCCGGTTTCGGCGGCCAGGACCCGCAGGTCGAGACCCGGAGGCACGATGACAACCGAAAGTCCACCTCCGGATTCCCCGAGTTGGCTGTAGGCCTCGAGTGCGCTTGCGAACCTGGGAACGAACGTTGAGGTCTCCCGGGGGAGCCCCAGTTCTGTAAGGCCGCCCTGACCACCCGAGAGCGCCCGCTGCATTGTGCCCTCGCCGCAGTTGTATGCCGCTATGGCGAGTTGCCAGTCCCCGAACATCCCGTGGAGGTAGTCGAGGTATCTGGACGCAGCACGGGTGGAGGCAACCCAGGAGTACCTTTCGTCGACGCGGTCAGCCATGTGAAGGTTGCACGAGCGGGCGGTGCCGCCCATGAACTGCCACGGACCTGCGGCACCCGCTGTTGAGTAGCTTCCAAGGGAATAACTGGATTCCACCCAGATAAGCGCCGTGAGTTCGACGGGAACGCCCTCGCTTCTGAGAACGCGCTCGAGAAGACCCCGAAGATCAGCGTCGGCCTGGCAGTTCGCGGGGTTATACCGGACGTCGCTGGTTTCCGCGAGACCCGGGGGAATCCTCAGCGGTGAAGGGTGGCCGCCGCTGGTGCGGGCGATGAGGGGGATCACGGGGGTCTGGTGCATCAGGGACGGGGGTGGCCCCCCCTGTTCGGTCCTGACGACGGGCTGCGCCGTTCTGATGCCGGAGCATCCCGCGTTCATTATCATTGCCGCTGCGAGAAAGTAAAGTAGAACTGACGATGGGAGGACACACCGGTGCTTACGGTGGGAGTGGTGGGAGCCACCGGCCTTGTCGGGTCGAAAATGATAGAGATTCTTCAGGAGCGATCCCTTCCTGTAAAAAGGCTTCTCGCCTTTGCCTCGCAAAGTGGTCCGGACAGAACGGTCTCCTTTCACGGCGAATCCATACCCGTTGAGATAATAAACCCCGGGGCTCTGGAAAAGGGCACCGTGCTCTTCGGAGCCACCAGCTCGGGGGTGGCGGTGCAGTGGGTTCCCCCGTGCCTTCTCAGGAAAGTGGTTATCATAGACAACTCTTCGGCTTTTCGCATGTCTCCCGAAGTGCCCCTCGTTGTCCCCGAGGTCAACCCCCACGCGATACCGGACGACCCGGGTCTCATTGCCAACCCGAACTGCTCGACAATTCAGCTCGTCACCGCACTGGCGCCCCTTGCCCGCCTTTCCCCCATCGAGTGGGTCTCGGTGTCGACTTATCAGTCCGTTTCCGGCGCCGGCGCCCGGGGTGTGGCCACTCTCGAAGCCGACGAAAGGCTGGCCCCTGCAGTGAACCGGTTCCACCGGAACGTCGTGTGCGAGATCGGCGACACCGGGGAATCGGGATACACCACAGAAGAGACGAAACTCGTCCGGGAAACGGTGAAGATCATGGGGATGGACTTCCCCGTCTTCCCCGCGGCAGCAAGGGTTCCCGTTGGTGTGGGTCACACCGAGAGCGTGACGGTGCGCTTCCGTGAAAGCGTTTCGTGCGGCGAAGCCGAACGGGCCCTTCTCGGGTCGAAGGGGATCGGGGTTGCCCGGGCGGGTGTTCAGCCCGTTGCTGCTGAGGGAACCGACCCCGTCTGGGTCGGCAGGCTGAGAAACCACCCTTCCGATCCACGGGTGCTACAGTTCTGGGTTACGGCCGACAACGTCAGAAAGGGCGCTGCCCTCAACGCGGTCCAGATCCTCGAGCTGCTTCTAAACAGATGAAGGGCGGCCCGGGGGCCGCCCTTCGACACACCTTTTTATAATTAAAGGTCCAGTTCGTCGTCGTCGATGAGGTCGAAGTCGTCGGCGAAATCGTCGTCTTCCGCGCCCAGGGCAGCACCGCACTCTTCACAGAAGGGGTTCTGCGCTGGGTTGGGGTGACCGCACGAAGGGCACTTGACGCCATCGGAGGCCGCGGGTTCTTCCAGCTCCATATCGTCCTCGAGGTCGAGTTCGTCGATGGAATCGGTGGGTTCCCCGGTAACGGTTTTGGCTGCGGCTCCGGCGGCGGCGGCTGCGCGACCGGCAGTGGCATCGTCCACATCCCGAAGGACCTTCCGGAGTTCGCCGAGTTCGGAGCGGAGAAGGTCGAGTTCGTTGGCGGTCTTGTTGCGTTCGTTCTTAACGGTGTCCAGTTTCTTCTGGAAATCGGGATCGTTCTCATCGTGCTCGCGAAGCCTGGCACGAATCTGAAGCTCGTCGACAGCGTCGGACTGTTCCTGGTGGCTCTTCTCGAGCTTGTCGATCTTGGAGGAGAGTTCGTCGACCTTGGATACAAGGGCGCCCTTCTCCTCGCCGATGCTTCCCAGAACGGTATCCAGCTGGGCTTCATAGTCCTTCTTGATACGCACATAGACACGGCTGTTCGTTTCGTCTTTCAGCGAGTCGAGGTTGGAAAGACGATCCACCAACTCCAGTCGCTGATCGAGCAGCTTCTGGATTCTTGCTTCAAGCACTTCGGCCATTTCCCCTCCTTATAGAGAGCACGAACAAACGGGCGGACAAAAGCAAAACCGCAATGAAAGATAATTGTCTGTCATTCCCGGGGCAATGTCAAGGCGATGACAAGGGGAGTCATGGCCGCCATTGAGTCCCACCCCCTTTTGAGCCTGAAATCAGCTTCCGAGAAAGCATCGGCGATGGGCGCGTACTCCCTCCCCCGCCAGTGACCCGATGCCTCGGTAACCCACCTGGCCCTGTACGGGCTGATGCCCAGGGCGGAGATCATTGCCGATTCGGTCCTGCCCCTGGAAAGCAGTGATGCGGCCGTTGCAGCAAGAGCCCACTGGGAATGGATGAGGGCGAGCAGCCTTATCGGCTCCTCCCCCGACGCCAGAAGAAGCGAGAGTTTTTCGAGAGCTTTCCGGCCGTTCCCCGTTACAGCATCCTGCGACATGTCCAGCGCGTTGCACTCGGGGAGCCCGCCCGACAGGGAGACTATCATGGCCTGGTTTACCACCGTGCCTGAGCCGTACCTGATCGAGGCTCTTTCCAGAATGCTCCAGAGGTTCAGAAGCCTTCCGTAAGAGAGGGCTTCGGCGGTTTCAGATGCCTGCCGGTCAAGTTTGAGCCCAAGCTCACCCGAAAGCCTTTTCGTCCAGGGCCACATCTTTCCCGCAAAGGGTTCCCAGCAGGCAAAGGCAACGGCGGCGGCCCCCAGCTTCTTCAGAAAGACCGTATTGAGGCTGGTCCTCTCCGTCAGGAAAAGGAAGAGGTGGTCCGAGCCCGGAGCGGACACGGCCTCGAGGGTTTCGGACTGCGCCTTTACAGGCATTGCGTCAATGTTCCGCACCAGTATGAACCTGCCACTGCTGAAGAGCGAACCTTCACTGGCCAGCCTGCGGATGTCTCCGGGTTGGACCTCGTCGCCGGGAATCCTGGCGGTTTCGAGACCCAGTGCCCTGGCCCTGGCTTCCAGAACCTTCTCGAGTCTCAGTGCCTGAAAGGGTTCCTCACCCGAAACGAGGAACACTCCCCCGGGCTCTGCGCCCCCGGCGAGTTCAACCGCCTTGTCAAAATCCTTCACAAGCATGGCAAATCCTTCAGGGCTTTACGGAACACGTGTTTCAGGTGTATTTTCCCGGCCAGTCACGCACACACATCGAAGGGTTGATAACATGCTTTCCTGGTTTCGGGATAACGCGAAGATATTCCTTGTAGTCATCATTGTCATCTTTGTCGTAATGATTTTTGTGGACTGGGGCTCCGGCCGGAACCGGGCCGCCGACGCCGAGCGCATGGTCATAGGCTCCGTGAACGGCGAGAACGTTCTCCCCGGAGCGTACGACGCCGCGCGGAACGAGGTCTATGGCTCCCTGAAAACCCAGATGGAACAGTCGGGCAACCCCGACCCCGAAAATGAACTGATGATCCTCTACAGCGAGATCAACGACGCGGCGTTCGACCTTGTAGTCGAACGCACCATTCAGCGTGAGTTCATCGAAAAGCTGGGCTGGAAACCCCTCGACACAGGGCTGGCCGAGCCTCTGGTGAGGGCGCAGATAAGGCTCGCGGGAATCCCCGACCCCGACACCTATCTCGAGCAGTTCAAGAACGACCCCAACTACGGCGCTGCATCGTATCAGCTTCTGGTCCAGGCCGAGCGCAGCCGGTTCGACTCCGCCATGAACCTGTTTCGGATGAATTCCCGCGCCGAAGCCGTCTTCATGGCGCTCGACGCCTACATGCAGGTTCAGGCCAGGTATATCCCCTTCAGGGCCACCCCTCCCCTCCCCGACATCGATCAGCTCACGGCTTTCTACAACGGGAACCAGGAGCTGTTCACACTTGCCCCCAACGCCGTTCTCAGGTACGCGACGATCCTAATCCCCCCCACCCCCGAAGACGAGGCGTATTCGCTGAACCTCCTCGATTCTCTTGCCATGGCCGGTGGCGGCGCCCCCGACACCCTCAGTCTCACCCGGCGCCAGATGCTCGAGACTCTCCAGTGGAACCTCGACCTGACACCGGGAAACCTCTCGGCGCCTTTCATCGGGGCGTCACTTTCGAACCCGCAGAGCGCCATATCGTCATGCCACTCCGTAGAGCTGCTTCAGCTTTCACCGGGCCCGGACGCCTCCGGAATGGAAGACACCCTTCTCATAGTTCACTGGGAGCTTCCGGCCTATCCCAGCCGTGAGACCATAAGGACCACCCTGTGGCGGATCCAGGACCTTCGCGAAAGCCTTCTGCAGTCAAGCAACCCCTTCGTGGCGGAAGACCTTCCCATAATCGACTGGGGGGAGATGGAGATCACCGAAAACACCCCGCTCACTCCCGGCCTGAGCCGTGCCGTGGTATCCTTTGCCCTCGACACGGTGTGGACCGACTCGATCGGACCGGTCTTCTACAGCCCCAGCTACGACGGAAGCTACCCGGCCCTCACTGTCGTGCGCAAGCTTTCCCAGAGCCCCGGCGGCCAGCTCACGCTGCAGGAAGCCCTCGACAGCGGCCGGCTTCTTGTCGAAGCCTACACCAGCCTTCAGACCGTCGAGGCCTTGAACCTGGCCAACCAGGCGCTCGCAAGGTGCCGATCCACCGGCGAAGACCTCGCCATGCTCGCCGAATCGGACTCTCTCGAGCTCTATACCACACCGCCCTTCGCGCCAATGTCCGTCAGGCTCTGGGCGGGTTCCGAAGAGGCTTCTTACCGTGGTCTTCTGGGCTGCGCCGAGTTCGCCGACGTTTCGGCGCTCGCACCCGAGTTCTCGGTCACCGGCCCCTTCAGCAACAGCGGCGTCGTCTACCTTGCCGAGATCACCGGAAGAACCGTTCCAAGCATCGATTCCGACCCCGGCATGATTGCCTCGGTTTACCTCTCGCTGGAACAGGGACGCAGCCAGGACTACAACAGGTCGTTCCTGGGCATACTGAGGAACGCGGCCGAGATCGAGGACCTGCGGGACCGTTTCTACGCCACGGTTGACTCGCTGCGGGCCGCCGAGAGCGACACCCCGTAGCGTTCGCGTCAGTCCGTTCGATCTGTACCGGTCCTGCTTCTCGCCAGCAGACGCAGGAAGTAGGGCCCTCCGATAAGGGCGGTGATGATCCCGATGGGCAGTTCACCGGGACTCACCGCCACGCGGCCCAGAATATCCGACCAGACCAGAAGGACCGCCCCTCCCAGGGCTGAGAGGGGTACGAGCTTCCGGCAGTCCCCGCCGGCGATCCTTCTGAGTATGTGGGGCACGACCAGCCCCACAAAACCAATGGGACCCACGGCGCCAACAGTGCCCCCCGCCAGTACGGCGGAGGCCGTAAGCATGATGGCCCTCTCGCGGCGTGTGTTGACACCCCTTGTTTCAGCAAGCTCTTCGCCGGCGAGCATCTGATTCAGTGTTCCGGTCCGGGTGAGAACAAGCAGTATGCCCGAGACCGAAAAGGGCAGTATGAAGAAGACCCTGGAGTAACCGGCGGCAGCCAGGTCTCCCATCATCCAGCGTACGATCTCCATCAGCCTCGAGGCAGGGCTCAGGTACTCCATCAGAAGAAGCAGTGATGCGCCCAGAACGTTCACCGTAACACCGGCCAGGATGAGGGTCGAGCCGTCGCTTTTCCCCCTGCCCGCCAGTGAAGCCACCAGAGCCGTTGCCACAAGCGCTCCCGCTGTTCGGGCAAGGCCCGCCCAGTACCCCGACAGCCCCGCGCCGAAAAGGATCACGGCGCCCGCCGTCACTCCCGCTCCGGCGCTGACCCCCAGTGTGTACGGCGTGGCCAGCACGTTCCTCAGAACCGACTGCAGGACGGCACCGGCCACCGCCAGGCTGGCTCCGGCAAGCATGGCGAGGGCGGTCCGGGAAAGACGAAGGGAGAGCACGACGCTCAGGGGGGCGCCGGGACCCATGGGTCCCGTAACGGCCGATACCGCCACACCCATCAGAAGCAGGAGGATGAGCCAGCGCAGAACGTTCACCGCGGCCTCCCGGCTGTCACGAGCCAGCCGCCGGTGCCGCCGTCATGTGTCACGGAAAGGGGGATGCCGTAAACCCTGCTCATCAGTTCGGGGGAAAAGACCTCACCGGGAGTTCCTGATCCGAGGCACCTTCCGCCGCTCAGAAGCAGCGCGCCGTCGAAGTGCTCTCCCGACATGCTCAGCCTGTGGGTCGAGGCGAAAACCGAGACACCGCCACGGGCAAGCCCTTCGAGTATGTCCCAAAGCAATACGGTGTGTCTGTAGTCAAGGCCGCCCCCCGGTTCGTCGAGAAGGAGTACCGATGGTTTCTGCGCAAGCACCGAGGCGAGGAACACCATCCGTTTCTCCCCCCCCGAGAGGTTGGATACAAGCCTGTCGGCCAGGTGCAGTATCTCGCACTGCTCCATGACCTCCCGGGAGACCTCCCTGTCCTTCACCGAGTCGGTTGACCAGGGCGACCTGAAGGGGTGCCTGCCGAGCAGGACGGTTTCCCTCACGGTCATGCCCTGGGGGACCGGCGGCTCCTGTGGAAGGTATCCCACCAGAACGGCCCGTTCCAGTCCCGAAAGCTTCTTCATGGGTACACCGTCCATCAGGATGCCGCCGCTGCTCCACAGCCACGGAAAACCCATTATTCCCTTGAGGAGGGTGCTTTTGCCGGCGCCGTTAGGGCCCAGAAGGCCCCATATCTCACCGGGACGCAGCGTGAAGTCAACATCGGACACCGCCGCTCCGCGTCCGAGGTAGCCCGCGGAGAAACCCTTCAGTGAGAGCTCAGGCAAGCGGACAGCCTTTCAGCGATCTCGGGGAGCCTCGCCCCCGGAATGAGCATGAAGTCACCCTCGAGTACGAACACCCTCTCCCGTGGGAACCCCCTGGCTTCCCAGAAGTCCTTCTGAGCCTCCAGAAGCCCCCGGGGATCGGTTTCGTCTGGGACCAGGAAGATCAGGGCGTCAGGATCCAGCCGTAGTATGCCCTCAACGGAAACATCCGGGTAGGTTCCCGCGGAGGGGGCTGCAAGAGAGCACCCGATACCGAGCAGAAGATCCTCATAGAATGTGCCTGACCCCGCCAGGGTAAACCTTCCGTCATCGCTGTGGAAGACCACCAGGGAGGCCGTTCCGCCGCCCTCCACCATGTTCATGCGAAAGACCCGCTCGAGCCTCTCCCTGAAGGGGTCGAACGAGGCCTCGGGGTACAGGGCCTCAAGGCTCCCGCACGAGGCCATGACATCGTCGAGCGTGTCGAAGTTGTAGTGATGGTACGGGATGCCCAGGTACCGTGCAAGTTCCGCGAGCCTCGAGCTGTTGCCCACCGAATGGATGCTCGTGGCCGAAAGTGAGGCGACCGCCTCGGGCGAGGGATCGAGGTATCCGCCGATCCGGGGGAGGTCATCGGCTTCAGAAGGCCAGAGCGTGTAGTCGTCAACCGCGGCAACCCTGTGCATCATCCCTCCCTCGTGAAAAAGCTCAACGAGGGAAGGTCCGATCACAACAGCCCTGTCATCCCCACCGGAAAACCCGGCATCCCCCTCAGGGGAGCAGGCCGGTATCAGAAGCGCAAGCACTGCCGGAATCACGTTCCGAATCGGGATAGAGACAATCCCTGAGTTTCCCGAGCGCGTCATGCTCGATCTGCCTGACCCTTTCCACGGAAACCCCCACGATCTCCGCCACTCGTTTCAGTGTTTCAACGCGGTCGTCCAGAAGGCCGAGTCGAAGCACAAGAACGGTCTTGCTTCTCTCGGGCAGTCCGTGGAGCGCTTCCGCGATCCGCCTGGCCTCCATCTCCCGTGCGACCTCGAGGTGGGGCTGGTCGGGCGCGGGCGGGAGGCCGTCGAAGCCCTGGCCGTCGATGGAGACATGCTGCATGTCGAGAAGCGAGAGGGCCAGCAGCCAGTCCATCTCCAGTTCCGCGCACCGGCTCATTTCGTCGAGGGAGGGAAGACGCCCGTTCTCGGCCACGAAGCCGTCCAGAAGGCTCTTTGCCACGGAACCCCTGCGCAGGGCGCTCCTTGGGACCCTCACCAGTTTGGACTGACGGCTGACCTCCTCGATGATGCACCTTCTTATGACGAATACAGCGTAGGTGCTGAACCCCGAGTACCCCTTCAGGTCGTGCTTCCTGGCGGCCATGAGAAGCCCCCGGCACCCCTCCTGCATTATGTCCATGTCCTCCAGAGAACCGATCCCTCCCTCGAAGTACCGTCTGGCCACATGAAGCACCAGGCGCAGGTGCCCCTCTACGAGTTCGGCCTCCATGTCCAGAAGGGCTTCCCTCAGGGTTGAGATGTATGCGGCGGTTTCGGGTGACGCGTGTTCGAGTTCGAGGTTGACCCTCTCCTGCCACTCGCCCTCACCGGCGCTTCCCTGGCCCAGCAATCCCTCAAGGGTGTCGCGGCAGCCCCGCATTCTTTCCAGAAGCTTTTCCCAGTGTTCGGTGCGGCGGTACCCTGCCCTGTTCACACAGCGCTCGAAAACACAGAGAGCGCCATTCCCGTTATCATTCTTTTCCCGCATGCCTCCGCCTGTCAAGGTCTGAAAGCTCCCCCGCCAACTTGCGCGCCTCTTCCGGGGAAGCCTCTGAAAGCCTTTGTCTGATAGTGGTCCTGATGGATTTCAACCTGTCGTTCCCTACCCTTTTCATGATCTTCTCACGGTCACCGGCTATCATCCCTGTCATGGACGACGCCAGTCGCGAGCAGATGGAACCCTGTTCGGGTGAGAGCATCCCGAAACTCACGGTGGTGCAGCCTTCGTCCATCTGGCCCTGGAGGGCAAGAAAGAGGCTGCGCCCCGATTCAGACCTGAAGTCACCGGGTTCGAGCCACCGGAGAAGGCTGCTGTCAAGCGCTCCGCCTCCCACAAGAGCTGATATGATGTCGCGGTCCGCCCGGTCGATCTCGCTTTCGGTGACCGCTGCCGGAAGCCGCTTCTGTTCCTGGCTCAACTTCATCTTCAGGTGGTTCTCAAGGGATGACCTGGAGAAACCCGACGTCTTCTCGACCTCCATCAGAAGCTGTTCCCTGGCGAGCGGGTCCGACGCGGCGGAAACTATCTCCATCAGTCTTTTTGCGGTTCTGACGCCGGCGACCCCCCCGGGGAACCCCCCGGGCAATAGTGAAACACAGAAGCCAACAGGTCCCGGAGCCTTCTCTACCAGCTCCATGAAGGCTTCCATGCCCCTGGACGCTATGAAATCATCCGGGTCCATCCCTCCAGGCAGCCTGACTATCCGGGGAAGCCCGCCAACGGTGAGCACGGAGACCCCTGCCTTCACCGCGGCCCTGGTTCCGGCTTCGTCGCCGTCGTAGCAGATCAGCGTGTCTTCCGCCATGGTGCGCAGCGTCCGGGCCTGAATTTCAGTAAGTGCCGTTCCGCATGTGGCCACAACCCCCGGAAAGCCCGAGGCGTAGACCCTGGCGTGGTCGAAGTACCCCTCGACCAGTATCACCATGCCCGTCTCACGGGCTGCGGGCGCGGCCCCGGAAAAGCCGTACAGAATGCTGCCCTTGTGGTAAACCTCGGTATCGGGACCGTTCAGGTACTTGGGCCCGGAGTCGGTAAGGGCCCTGCCGCCGAAACTCACGGTTCGACCCCGCCTGTCCCGGATGGGGAACGTGAGCCTGTTCCTGAAGCGGTCACGCCTGATGTCCGTGCCCGGCACCAGAAGCCCGGCCTGTTCGAGCTGCGAGTCGCTGTAGCCCATCTCCCGCATGTGAACCGACAGCCCCTCGGAGGAGTAACCGATACCAAGGGCCTCAGCCACCGCGGAAAGACCCCTTCCCTCGACGTAGCTCCGGGCTGCGGCGCCCTCGCGGGAACGGTACTTCTCGACGAAAAACTTCTGAGCTTCCCGAAGGGCGTCGAGCAGGCCCGTCTCGGGTCCGGTCCAGGTGCCCCTGCCCTCCAGGGTGATCCCGCACTGGTCAGCCAGTTCCTCGAGGGCTTCCCTGAAGGTAAGGTTGCCGTACCTCATCACGAAGGTTATCACATCGCCGCCGGCCCCGCAGCCGAAGCAGTGCCAGGTGCCGGTGCCCGGAAAGACGTGAAAGCTTGGCGTCTTCTCGTTGTGAAACGGGCATATCCCCTTCAGCGAGGAACCGGACTGCTTCAGGTCGATATGCCTGCCAATAACGGACATGATGTCCGAGAGCTGCTTTACCCGGTCGACATCGCCGGGCATCACGAGCCGTCCTTCAGAATGACGATTGAGGCGCCGGTGCCGCCCTCGGCGGGTGAGGCCTGGGTAAGGCTCTTCACTCGGCGGTCCTTCTTCAGCCATCCCGTTACGAACGACATCAGCGTGCCCTTCCCGTGAACCACCCTCAGCCTGAAAAGGCCGCACACCACGGCGCTGTCTATTCTCTCGTCCAGTTCACCTATGGCCTCGTCGACGGTTTTTCCAAGAAGGTTGACTTCGTGGCTGCCCTTGAACGGAGCCCACTCCGAGAAAGGAACCGGCACCGGAGCGGGATCGTTCCTGCGGCTGAGGGAGCTGACGGGACGTGTGAGCAGAAAGCTGCCGGACCTGACCCTGGCCGTTGCGCCGTCGATGCTTTCAACCCTTCCGGGCTGGTTCCAGCCCTCGAGGTCAACCCAGTCGCCCGGCGACAGCTCTCCCGTCGAAAGGGGCGCGGGCGCGGAGGATGACCGCATCCCGGCTTCACCCGCCTGGGCGTTCCCGGTCTCATTCGTCACGAGTTCCCTTATCTTCCTGCGGGCCTCCCTGGCTTCGCCTGCGCCGGCTCCGCCCCGGGACAGCACCGCCATGAGCGAATCGGCCCTTGATGAGATATCCTGCAGCTTCCGTCTGTGTTCCTCCCGATTGATATCGATAAGAAGGGACAGCTCTTCCACGGCGTTCCGGTGCTCGCTCTCCCTGGCCCGGGCGGCCTCGGCTTCGCAAAGCCTCTCCGCCGCCAGGGCTTCGGTTTCCCGTGTCCGGGTTTCATTGGTCATTGTGAGTTCCAGAAGCAGGTTGTCCAGTCTGAACGAGTCCCCCGCGAGAACCCTGGCCTTCTCCAGGACGCTTCTGTCGATACCCGCTGCGCCTGCGACCTCGAGGGTGAAAGATGCCCCCGGCCAGCCGTAAATGAATGAATAGGATGGAGAAAGCGTCTCCCTGTCAAAGGCCAGCGATCCGTTCAGAAAGCCGGGGGTTTCCGAAGCCATTTTCTTGAGTTGCCCCATGTGAGTGCTCACAAGGACCCGGACACCCCTCGAGGCCAGTTCGGAAAGGACGGCAGCAGCAAGGGCGGCACCTGTGGACGGATCGGTTCCGGCGGCGGGTTCGTCGATGACGGCCAGCGTGGTTTCGTCGGCATCCTCGAGCATGCCCCTCTGTTCGGCAAGCCTGGCGGAGTATGTGCTGAGCTGCTCGGCAATCGACTGGTTGTCGCCCATGCTCACCATGACGCTTCTGAAGAAGGGCATCGTCGAGCCCGGCTCGACGCATGCTCCCAGCCCCGAGCGGGACATGACCGACGCGAGGGCGGCGGCCTTCATCAGAACGCTCTTCCCGCCCGCGTTCGGCCCTGATATCACAAGCACCCTCCAGGAGTCGGGCAGTGTCAGATCGCTTCTGACAACCCTGTCCCGAGGGATGAGGGGGTGTCTGAGCCCCAGAAGGTTCATGGGGCCGGATCCCGGAAACACAGTGTTTTCCCTGGCCCGATAGATAGCCCTGGCGAAAACCGCGTCGATACCCACCGATGCCTCGAGGCCTCTCTCAAGGGCTTCCCTCTCAGCGCGGACCATTGCGGTGGCGTCGCGTAGAATGCGCCTCTTCTCCCTCTGAAGCTCGACTTCGGCTTCCTGCATGGCGTTGCCCTGCTCGACCATCTCCGAGGGTTCGATGAACAGGGTGGAGCCGCTCTCGGACCTGTCGTGAATGATGCCCGAAACAGAGCCCCTCTTTCCTGAAGAAACGGGCAGAACGAATCGGCCGTTCCGCAGTGATGGCGGGGAATCCCGAAGCACACCCGAGGCCGAGTACCTGGAGGCCAGTTCGGCCACCCTGGCGGACATCTCCCTTCGCATCCGCTCGACCTGGGAGAAGAGCTTTGCGAACTTCGGTGAAGCCCCGGGCGAGAGCTCTCCCTCGGGGGTGGTTATGCGAAGGAGGTGCGTGAAGAGACTTTCGAGAACGGGCAGACCGGAAACATGCGAACCAAGGGGAACGGCGGGCGGGAGTACACCGCAGGCGGCGCTTCTGAACCGGGCGAAACCTGAAGCGGCAAGCCCGACCTCGCGAAGCTGAAGCGGCTCGAGGTAGATGGCCCCCCTCTCCAGAAGGGCAAGGCTCTCCTCCAGCACTCGGATGCTGTCAACGGGTGGCCCGAGCCCGATGGCGGAAAGCATCTCCGCTTCTTCAGTCTCTGTCTGGAGTTCCAGCGCCCTTTCGGGAAACTGGGTCGGCTGAAGACCAAGAACAGCCATGGCACCCTGTTCAGAAAGGCAGCCGCCGGCAACGTCCCGAAGTATCCGGGTGAACTCAAGGGGTTCGGGCGTGCCGGGCATCTTCAGCGTTTCGAAGGGATGAAGGCTTCCATCGACGCCATCTCCTCTAGAAGCTTTCGTTCACGGCGGCCGTGCTTTCTGGGAACATGGATCTCGACCTGTACCAGAAGGTCGCCGCGTCCGCGACGGTCCACCCTTCCCAGACCTTTGCCCTTCATTGGTATGCGGTCTCCGGTCACGGCCCCCTCGGGAACTTTGACCTGCACCGGTTCCTCGCCGCAGGGGTCGGGAACCGAAAGAACGGCCCCCATCACGGCCTCGGGGTAGGAAACCGGCAGGGCGTATACAAGGTTGTCGCCCTCGCGCTTGAACCTTCCGTAGTCCACCGATCTTATCAAAACCCTCAGATTGCCCGGCGAACCGCCTTCGCCGGGGTGATGGCCCTGACCTCTCAGCGTCAGGCAGTGCCCTTCGGAGAGGCCGGCGGGAAGCTGGACAGAGATGGATCTGGCCTTTCGGTAGACCCCCCTTCCCCGGCACTTGCCGCACGGCTTCCGGGGAACCTTTCCCGAACCGCGACAGATCTGGCACTGCGATACTGACCTGAAAGTGCCCAGCAGTGTCCGTCGGTCGTTGACGACGCGGCCCGATCCCTGGCACTGAAGGCATTTCTGCATGCCCTCTTCAGGGTCGGCCCCGCTTCCGGCGCAGGTTTCACACGCCTCCATGCGCTCGGTACGCAGAAGCCTCTCACCCCCGAGCACGGCCTCGGGAAGCGTGAGTTCGATGGATACGGTGAGGTCGTCGCCCCGTCCCGGTGAATCCTGCTGAAAGCTTCCGAAACCGAAATTTTCCATGAATGACCTAAGTGCGTCCTCCATGTCGAACCCCGAGAAAGGGTTCCCCCCGTGGTTCCCCGGATGGTCTGAAACGGTGCCGTACCTGTCGAACCGTGAGCGCTTCCCGGGGTCGGCGAGAATGTCGTAAGCCCGGCCGACCTCCTTGAACTTCTCCTCCGCGGCATGGTCACCGGGGTTCCGGTCGGGGTGATACTTCATGGCCTGCTGCCTGTAAGCCCGCTTCACGTCATCTTCGCCGGCATCACGGGACAATTCCAGAATCTCGTAGGGATCAAAGCGCATCAGCAGACCTCCGGTGAGGCTTTCCGTAAAACACGGAAAGCCATGGGCGGAATACCTGAACTTGAACTGGGCACGGGAAACCGGGGCATCACATGCCCGTCATGCCCTCGATAGGTTCATCGGTGATCTCAATGTCGTCGATGAGACCTCCGGTCTCTCCTTCCAAACTTGTCTCGAGAACCTCCACGAGCTTCGAGACTGAATCGATCTGAACCCTGGTCCTGGCGAGCTGACGGACAATGGCATCAGAATCGCTGCTCTCACGAAGCTCCTTGAGTTTCGTGAGTTCTTCCTCGAGGCCCTGCCACGATTCACGGTCAACCTGTTCCCGGGCGGCTTTCATGACCTTGACTGCATCGTAGAGGAGTTCGTCGATCTGATTTCTGTGCCCGGCCAGGACGATCCTGGCGCGGTCGGCCTCGGCGTTGGCCTCGGCTTCCTTCTTGAGCCTCTTGATCTCTTCGCTGGTGAGACCGCCGCTGGGGTTCACCTTTATGCTGTGGGCGTTTCCGGTGTTCATGTCCTTTGCGGAAACGTTCAGGATACCGTTGGCGTCTATCTCGAAAACCACCTCGACCCTGGGATCGCCCCGCTTGGCTGGCGGAATGCCCCGGAGTTCGAAGGTGCCCAGGCTGCGGTTGCCCTCGGCCAGGTCACGCTCGCCCTGAAGAACATGAACGCTGACCACGCTCTGGTTGTCGACCGCTGTGGTGAAAACCCTTCCCCTTCTCATGGGAATCGGGCTGTTCCTTTTTATGATGGGCGCCATCACGCCGCCAAGGGTCTCGACGCCCAGGGAGAGCGGCGTGACATCGATCAGGACCAGGTCTTTTTTCTGTCCTGAAAGTACCGCGCCCTCCAGTGCGGCCCCCATGGCCACGACCTCGTCGGGGTTGACGCTCTGGGCGGGTTTGCGGCCGAAAGTTTCCTCGACCAGTTCCTTCACCATGGGGATCCGGGTAGAACCTCCCACGAGAACCACGTAGTCGAGCTCTTCCATCTTGAAGCCGGCGTCTTCGACCGCCTTGAGGCAAAGGTCTTTCGTCTTCCCGATGAGGTCCGACACGAGGCTCTGGAAGAGCTTCCGGGAGATGCTTATCTCCATGTGGACGGGACCCGAGTCACCCGATGCGATGAAAGGCAGGTTGATGCTGGTCTCGAGTGTCATGGAGAGTTCGCACTTGGCCCTCTCCGCGGCCTCCCGGACCCGCTGGGGGGCGATCTGGTCGCGGTTGAGGTCGATGCCCGTCTCGTTGCGGAACTGCTCCATGATCCACTCGACCAGACGGCTGTCGAGGTCATCGCCCCCGAGATTGGTATCACCGCATGTGGACTTCACCTCGAAGACACCGTTCACCACCTGGAGAACGCTTATGTCGAAGGTGCCGCCACCGAAATCGTAGACCGCTATCTTCCTGTTGTCGCGGGGTTCCATGAAGGCAAGGGCGGCTGCGGTGGGCTCGTTCAGAACCCTTTTCACGTTCAGCCCCGCGATGACCCCGGCTGCCTTGGTGGCTTCCCTCTGGACTTCGTTGAAATATGCCGGAACGGTCACCACAGCGTCTGTGATTTCCTCCCCCAGAAACTCCTCGGCGGTCTGCTTCAGGCGTTGCAGTATGATGGCACTGATCTCGGGGGGGGTGTACAATCTGTCCATTATGCGGACGGCTGCGTCACCGTTCGAGTTCTCCTCGATGGTGTAGGATGCCCGGGCCGCCAGCTCCCTCACTTCAGTAAACTTTCTTCCCATAAGCCTTTTGATGCTGCTTACGGTGTTCTTCGGGTTGGTGATGGCCTGACGCTTGGCGACCAGGCCCACAAGCCTCTCGCCCTTGGCAGTGAAGGCAACAACGGACGCCATGACCCTGGCTCCGGCCTTGGTCTGGATAACGGTTGGGTTCCCGTTGTCCACAAAGGCGATGCAGGAGTTCGTGGTGCCCAGATCAATGCCGATGGTTTTCCCCAACGCTCATACCTCCTGAGTGGGAAAATTGCCTCTATTTCGTGAATACCGACTTGACCATGGCCCAGGTGGCGGGGGAAAGGTGCTGGGTTCCGGGGTCGAGCTGGTAGACCTGCGCTCCGGTTTCCTCGTATTCGGTAAGCCACACGTAAGTGCCGTCCCACGCCAGATCCTGCGGGGTTTCGCAGGGAAGCATGTAATATGTAACGGGTTGCGGAACCATTGGGAGATGCACGTACATGAGCGGGGTGTTCTGCATGCTTACGTAAAGGTTGAAGCCGTCGTAGGCCAGCCCCGTGCAGCCCGCGGGGCTGTAGGGCTGGAAGTAACCGAGAATTGTGCCGGTGGCGGGATCGAGCTTGTAAATTGCGTTGTTGTTGGGGTTGGTGCTCCACAGATTGGTCCCGTCCCAGGTGAGACCCTCGTTGTTGCTGCTGCTGGGCGCGGGGATGGAGTCGACCGCAAGCCCGGTGGAAATGTCCATGAAATAGATCTTCCAGGGTTGGACGGTAACCACCAGATGGGTGCCGTTCCAGGTGAGACCGGTAAGGGCGCCCGTGCCTTGGCCGGGAGGGGTCATCTGGTCAACTACGGCCCCGCTTGCGGGGTCGATCTTGTAGAACATGTGGTCGGTGTCGCTGGTTATCCAGAGGTAGCCGTCCACCCATGCGAGCCCGTCAGGGTTTCCGCCCGGAGCGGGGATCTGGCTTATGATCTCTCCCGGGGAGGCAAGGGCAAGGGCCGAGAGGCACCAAACAACTAACGCACCTGATCTCACGGGTTCTCTCCTTCGTTCAAATTAAAGACTTTCATCAGCACATCTCTCGAAAAATCGTCCGGGCTGACAGTATGATGTTCATGGGTCGCTGTCAACCTGTGTTCGAAGCGTATCAGCAGGCGATGACACCACGCCGTGCTCACAGATTATACCGGTGATCAGCCCCGCTGGAGTCACATCGAAAGCCGGGTTCCATACACGGGCACCGGAAGCCAGCGTGACCGTGTTACCCAGACACGCGATTTCTTCACCTGATCTGTTCTCAATGACAATTCCTGAACCGTCGGGGGTGGCGAAGTCGAAGGTTGAGACCGGTGCCGCGACATAGAAGGGAACGCCCGCCTCCCTGGAGGCCAGGGCAACTGAGAACGTGCCTATCTTGTTGGCGGTGTCTCCGTTGCGGGCGATCCGGTCAGCCCCCACGATGACGGCGCTCACAAGCCCCGAGGCCAGGAGGGAGGCCGCGGCCGAATCGGGTATCACAGTGACGGGAATGCCCGCCCTGACCATCTCCCACGCTGTAAGCCTGGCGCCCTGCAGAAGTGGTCTTGTTTCGTCGGCGAAGACTTCGCGAAGGATCCCCCGGCCGTGGGCCTCGTATATCACCGCGAGGGCGGTTCCCAGCCCACCGGTGGCAAGCCCCCCGGCGTTGCAGTGGGTAAGCACCGCGCAGTCCGGCGGGAGAAGGGCCGCGCCGTGGCGCCCGATCGCGGCACTTGCAGCCAGGTCGTCATCGTGGAGCCGCCGGGCGTTTTCGAGCAACCCCAGGATCGCGCTCGCGCGGTTCTCAGCGGCAGACAGCACCCTCTCCTGAAGGGCAAGGCAATGAAACAGGTTCACAGCAGTGGGGCGGGTCGCCTCCAGAACTTTCATGAGCCTTCGGCACCCCTCCCTGAAGCCGGGGCCGGGAGGGGTCTCGATCGCGGCGATAACCGCCCCGTAGGCGGCCGCCAGTCCGATGGCCGGCGCTCCCCTGACGGCGAGGGTCCTTATGGCACACGCCAGGGTTTCAACGTCGCGGCAGTCGATGAAGGCCTCGGTTCCCGGCAGAAGCCTCTGGTCCAGAAGCCTCAGGCAGTCTCCGGTCCATTCGAGGGTGGGGACTGGGTTCAAATCGCCTCAGTTCCTTCCCAGAAGCCTGAAGCAGACCTCGAAAATATCTTCGGGCTCCATCATCCTGCCCGACCCCACGGTTCCGCACGCGAGGTGGCCCTCCACCGGCCCGGCCATTACGACGCCCATGTCCTCCAGTATCCTCACGTTCTCGCGGACCGCGGGGTGGTTCCACATCCTCGAATTCATGGCGGGGCACATCACAACCGGGGCCTCGCACGCGAGGAAAGCGGCGGTCAGGAGCTGGTCGGCGAAACCGTGGGCGGTCCTTGCCAGAAAATGCGCAGTGGCGGGAGCCACGACCATCAGGTCAAGGTTGTCCGTCAGGGTTATGTGCGGTACGGATTCGGCGGGCTGCTCGGGAAAAAGGGTAGTGTAGACCGGCTCGCCCGTAACGCAGGCGATCTGTGTGGGGGTTATGAACCTGGTGGCGCCCCGGGTCATCACGCAGCTCACCTTGTGCCCGGCCTTGCGGAAAAGGGATGCAAGACTGCACGCCTTGAACGTGGCGGCGCCTCCCGTGACTCCCAGAAGGATCTCAGCCATTACCAAACCTCCTCTTCCTTCCGATGGCGTCTATGCCCGAAAGGGTAAGCTCGGGGCAGACCCTGAAGGGCGACCGGCACCGCGGGCAGATGGCTTCGGCCCAGCCGCCGGTGGCCAGCAGGGCGGGTTCCCCCCCCACCTCTTCCGATAAAAGCTCGGTCATCCTGTCCGCGCTTCCCACGGCGCCGAAAAGCACACCCGACCGTACGGCCGCGACCGTGGAACGCCCCAGTGGGCTCTCAGGGAACTCGAGGTCGACCGGGCTGATGCGCTCGGCCTTTTTGAAGAGTTCCGACGCTGCGGTTCCCACACCGGGAAGGATGGCGCCGCCCACATACATCCCCCTCGAGTCGATGACATCGAAGGTTGTTGCCGTGCCGAAATCTGCCACGATGACCGGAGCCTTGACCATCAGCAGGGCTCCGATGGCGTTTGCCAGCCTGTCGGGACCGAGCTCGCCGGGGTTGGGGTAGTCGAGCGGCATGCCGGCGGTTTCGGGGTTAACTTCGATGGGCTCGGTATGGAGCCAGCGTCTCGAAAAACCCACGAGAGCGTGTGTGACCTGGGGAACCACGCATGCGAAGGCCACCACCGAAGGCATTGGAGCGCCGGACGCGCCGAACAGCGAATGCACGAGAACCCAGAGTTCGTCGGGTGTCCAGTGGACCGTTCGAACCCTCCACTGGTATATGAGACGCCCCTTCTCAAAAAGACCAAGGGCGGTCTTCGTGTTTCCGACGTCAATGGCCAGCTGGTGCACCGGGCCCCTCCCTCCAGTCCAGGCCTATGTCCGCCGCGGGTGCTGAGTGGGTCAGGGCGCCGACCGAGACGCCATCGACCCCGGAAGAGGCGATCTCAGAAACGGTTTCAAGCGTGACCCCTCCCGAGGCTTCGAGGTAGAACCGCCCACGTGCCATGGCCACCGCCTCACGAAGCATTGTGACGGGCATGTTGTCGAGCAGTATCCGGTCGGGCTCGAGAGAGAACACGGCCGGAAGCTGCGCCAATGAATCCACTTCGATCTCGATGGGAACACCCCTTGAGCGCACCGCCGCAACGGCGGGGGTAAGCTCCCCGACGCCGCCCAACGCGGCAATGTGATTGTCTTTGAACATTGCCATGTCCGAAAGGCTCATCCTGTGGTTCACGCCGCCCCCGGCACGCACGGCGTACTTCTCAAGAGCCCTGAGGCCGGGCGTTGTCTTTCTGGTGTCGAGGATTTCAACCCCGGGCGCGGCATCGGCAAACCTGCGTGTGAGCGTTGCTGTCCCGCACATCCTGCAAAGAATGTTGAGGGCGCTTCTCTCACCACGGAGCACGGTGCCGGTAGCACCCCTGACAACACCGATGACGCTTCCCGGAGCGGCTTTTCCGCCCTCTTCCAGAATTTGTTCCAGCAGCACTGCGTCATCCAGGGCTCGGTACACCGCTTCGACGGCGAACCACCCCGCAAGCACGAGGGGCTGCCTTGCCCGGAACTCGCACACCGCGGGAAGAAGGGCCGCTGAACCAAGCGCATCGACGGCAGCGTCGCAACCGGCGTCATCCTCGAAAAGCGACAACTCCGCCACCCTTCTGGCTTCGGAAAGGATCAGGGCATCAATCATGCCTCCCCCAGGATGCCGGGGTCGCCGAAGACCACGGCGCCGTCGAGTATGGTTGCTTCCACCGAAACCTCATCCCATGGGACGCCCCGGAAGGGGTCGGCGGAGAGGACGCAGAGATGCCCGGGCCTTCCGGGTGCCACCACCCCGGCCAGATCGAAAAAACCGCATACGTCGGCAGCCCCCAGCGTGTATGCGTGAAGAGCCTGTTCTACCGAAAGCCTCTGGTCGGGAGATGGGTGGTGAGTGGCGCCGGAAAGACCGTTCAGGGGGCCAAAAGGCATGCCGTCGCTGCCGAAACCCAGCCGTAAGCCCCGTGAGAGAACTGAAGCGAAAGGGTTGAGCCCGCGGGCACCATCGGCAGACATCCTCCTCCCGTACATTCCGCCCGGCATCTGCCAGCGCGATACGAAATTGGGCTGCATGCAGAAGGAAACTTTTTCCGGCAAAGATCCGTGAAGGTCTTCAATAACGGGCAGAAGTTCTTCGGCGTGCTCCACCCTGACCTCGGGACCCTCAGGAAAAGCGGAAACCGCCAACGCCTGCCTTATGGCCCTTGCCCCTATCGCGTGAGCGCAGACGCCCATCCCGCAATTTCCGGCGATCCCGGCCAGCACGGCGACCTCTTCATCGTCCATTATTGGAAAGACACTTGAACCGTCGGGATACGCCCCTTCGACCGCCGCGTCTCCCGCCCCGAAAGTGCCGTCGAGGAAAAGCTTGATCCACCTGGCGTACCTGCCGGGTTCGCGTTCGAGAAGGGCTGGCGCGTCGATGGAAAAGATCCCGATGGCGGTTCTGAGCAGGGGGCCCCATTCACCTATGATGTCCGCTTCCCGAAGGTGCTCCATTGTGCCCATGCCCGTCACGCCGCAGGAGAATACCGTGTCCTGGAATGCCTCCATGTTGTGCGAAAGCAACTCACCCGGAACGGGAAAAAGCCTGCTGAACCCCAGTGAGGCGCTCTCGGTGAGGCGCCCCGCCGTTCTGTCCACGTCGGGGGTTCCGGGCGGGACGAGCCTGAGAAGGGCCGAGTTCACCAGGGAGAGATGCCCGCAGACACGGGTCAGCACCACGGGGCGGTCTCCTGAGACGGCATCGAGCGCGGCAAGCGAAGGCAGGGCCGGGTCACTCCAGGAGGAATCGTCGAATCCGCTGCAGCGCAGGATCGGGTCGGATGAAGAGGGGGCCGCGCCCACGATGGAAAGCAGATGGTCCGAACCGGACACGCCGGACAGGTCTATTGACGAAAGGGTGGACGCCTTCCATGAAAAGTGCATGTGCCCGTCGATGAAGGAAGGCATCACGAGGCCGTCGATACCACCCGAACACTTCTCGACCGAAACGACCCGCCCCCGGTCGAAAGAAAGCCTGACACCCGACAGCACAGGCCCGGCGCCGGGCCAGAAACTGCCGCACGAAAGCGTCTTCATTCCTCGATTTCCGCCAGGGCCTTGACCATCAGGTCGAACATGTCACCTTCAACCTCGAGCACGAACCAGGTCGAGGGGCCGCGACGGTGGACCTCGCCCACCACCCTGCCCCTGATCTCGCTTTCAACCAGCGCAAACCTTGGCGTACCGCCGTCGGTTACCTCCCGGCTCCCCGAGCCGGGAAGGAACATCTCGCGGGCCTCTATGTCCAATGGGTCGTTCCGGTGGGAGAACCAGCGGGACAGGTTCACGAATCCACCGACGGAAATGCTGGAGTGGCCGGGGTAGAAGACGTCAATCTTGACGTTGTCGCCATCCCGTTTCTTCTTGGAGTCGAAGAGCCCGGCCCGGTTCTTGCCGTCTTTCTTCGCCTGAAGAAGCGCCATGTCGGCGCTGACGAGTATCTCTTCACCGGACACGACCTCGGTCGAGGCGACCCCCAGCGAAACCGTGACCTGCAAAGGATCGCCCCCGGGAATGACAAGCGGGGTCCTGGCAACCTTGTCACAGAGCCTTTCAGCCGTGCAGAGGCCTTCGCTCGATACGGTGTTCAAGAGCAGCACGGTGATCTCCTCACCGCCGTAGCGGTAAGCATCGCCGCGATGCCGGACCGACGAACGGATGAGCGAGGCCACGTGCCGCAGCACCCTGTCCCCCACGTCATGACCGTGCTTGTCGTTGAATATCTTGAAGTTGTCGATGTCCACCATGATGACCGAAAGTGGCAGCCCGTCGGGACCAAGACGCCTGAGTATCTCAGGAAGGTCGTGATCGAGGTGCTTCCGCTGTGGAAGCCCGGTTACAGCATCGAGGTCTTCCGTTCTGGGGAACCTGAAAACTGCCTTCTCATCTCCCATGTCATGCCCCTCCGGTTCAGGTTAAGATAATCTCCTTACGGGCGGGAACAAGCATTGACCTGAAGCCTCGTCCCGCTTAGTTTTACTGGTGTATTCGAAGCCATTCAGGGGGGGCGTTTGAGCAAGGTCATCGGGGTCGCGCTTTTTATGGCGCTATTCGCTGCATGCCGCTGGAGCGGGCGCCAGCAGGACGTGTACGACAGCTACACCCGAATGTCGTCCGCCCTCGAGGATTGCCGGTGGGAAGAACTTCACGACGGTCTCTCCCGTGAAACCAGAGAGCTTCTCGACCTCGCCGCCAAAGCCTTCACAGGCATAGGTATGCCCATCGACAACCGGGGCGACCTCCTCCTTGCGGAGATAGCCGCCGGGCACACTCTTTTCGCAACCGGTAAAAACGTGCTGGACATCTCCATCAGGGGGAACGAGGCATTCCTCGAGCCTTCCGGCGAAACCGCCACCTCCATAAGGTTCGTCCACGAAGACGGCGAGTGGCGCATGGACCTCACGCCCCAGCTCACGGGCATCCTCAACAGTGCGCTGCAGGGCACGGGAGCCACACTGGCGCAGTTCCTCAGCCCGGCAACCGCTGAAAACCCTCCACCTGCTGCGGGAAGCTGCATGCTGGTAGTAAGTAATGCGATCGAAGACGATGACGTATATTACCTCTTCGTGTCCCCCGCCGTCAGCGACGACTGGGGACCCGATGTACTTGGCGATATCGTACTGCTTCCCGGGGCGGTCTGCACTCTCCACGTTTACCCCGACACGTACGACATGATGGCGATAGGTGCTACAGACAACACCTACACAAGATGGGGTGTTGCTGTCAGCGAAAGTGGGTACGACTGGGAAATCAACCGGTCCGACCTGGTTCAACAATGAAAGAGGAGGTTACCGTGAACTGGAAACTTTTTGCAGCTGCGGCGCTTGTCGTTTTCATGGCCGTTGGCTGCGGTGTGAAGAAGAACGCCGTCACCATCGAGAACGCACTCGGCGAGTGGGACATCAAGGAACTGAGCATGAAGGACGCAGCAGGCGTCGAGACCGTCCTTGAGCCCCTTGCCGCCGAAGGCAACGTCATCCTGCAGCTTGCCGCCGGCGCCTACACCCTCAACGCCACCGACTCGGAAGGCTACAAATACACCGTCGTCTTCACCGTTGCCGAAGCACCCATGACCGTCGAGATCGGCTTCAACAACTGCACCAGTTTCGAAGAGACCACCAGCGTTGCCGACGGCGTCTACTGGAGCGGCTCGGGCGACGGCCACATCAAGATCGTGAACACCCTCGGCGACTACGCCATCTACTGGGTGAACGTTGTCGAAGCGGGCGGCGACATTTACTGGGATTCCACCGAATACTGCCAGAGCATAATCGTCTACGAAGGCGAAGAGCTCAACATCCTTCTTGAGCCGGGCACCTACGACATCCAGATCGAAGACGTCGACGGCGACACCTACACCCGCTACGCGGTCGAGATCACACGCGACACCTACGTCTGGGATGTCGCCCTTGCCGACATGGATGTCATGAGCGAGGGTACCGCCCCCGTCACCATCATCAACAACCTTGGCAACTACGACATCTGGTACGTGTACTGCGACCTCTCCTCCGAGCCCTGGGGCGAAGACATCCTGGGCTCCGAGATCCTTGCAGCCGGTAACTCCTTCACATTCTACGTCAACCCCGGCGTCTACGACATCAAGTGCGAAGACGTCGACGGCGACACCTACACCCTCTGGGGCGTAGAGATCCCCGAAGCCGGCTACACCTGGACCGTCACCCTGGGTGACATGGACTAGTCTGTTTCTTCTGGGGGGGGCGCAAGCCCCCCCTTTTTTCGTCCCCGGGCAAAAGGAGAACCCTTGAGAAAGCAAATCCTGCTGCTTTGCGTTCCACTGCTCGCGGCCTGCCGCATCTCCGTCGGCAACCTTGCCCCGCTCACCGTTAAAAACGGGCTGGGCGGATGGACCATCCACTACGTCCACGCGAGCCGCGCCGACACCAAGGGATGGGGCGACGACCTCCTGGGCCAGAGCGAGATCATCCGCCCCGGCGCTGAAAGGGTGTTCTCCCTGCCTCCCGGAACCTGGGACATCAGGGTCACCGACAACGAGGGCGACACCTACACAAGAAGGGATGTTGTCATCCCCACCGAGGGATACACCTGGGAGGTCACCCTGAACGACATCGATTCGGGGTTCCCCGACATAAGCGGGAACTGCCCCGTGACATTCCTGAACTCCCTCGACTCACCGGCTGACTCCGTCTGGGTCTCGCCCTCCAACCACGGCTACTGGGGCACAAGCCATACAGGGGAACAGGGCGTTCAGCCCGGCACCGAGTTCGTCGTATGGGTAGCCCCCGGCGAGTATGACATGATGACCTCGGATGGAATGGGCAGATCATTCGCGGTGTATAATTGCGATGTAACTGAGAGCGGCTTCTTCTGGGAGATCACAGAAGACTTTCTGGAAAGGTAGAAATGAAAAGAACGGCATTGCTCATCGCTCTGGCCCTGACTGCCATCGCCGGATGCGGCGTGAAGCAGGCGCCAGTCACATTCACCAACGATCTGGGAGCGTGGGATATCATCGAGGTCTACATCGACCCCACTGACCAGCCCTGGACAGAAAACCTCATCACCACCCCTGTCGCCCCCGGCGAAAGCGTGACCCTCAACGTGGCACCCGGCAGCTACGACATCCGCTGCGTCGATGAGGACGGCGACCCCTACACAAAGTGGGACGTCGTCATCGGCAGCGAAGGCTACACCTGGAACGTAACACTCGCCCACATGGACTGACCAAGAAGGAGGAGAAGTGAAAAACCTGAGAGTTCCCGGAATCGCAGCGCTTCTCCTCCTTGCATGCTGCGGAGCGCAGAAAGCCCCGATCGGTGTGATGAACAAGCTCGAGGTCGAGTTCATCATCGCCGTTCAAACCAGGGTCCCGGGCGGTGAGTGGAGCAGCAACCAGATAGAAAGCTCTCTCAGACCGGGGGTGTCCCAGAGCTTCATGGCCGCCCCGGGCAACCTTGAGATAATGGCCACCGACAACCTTGGACGAACCTACATCCTCAGAGACGCCACACTCACTGCCGAAGGAATTGTGTGGGAGGTCACCCCGGACACCAGGGCAGCAGCAGACAGCCCCTGGGCCGGAGATTGCGCGATAACCATCACCAATGACCTGGGGGCATGGAGGATCACGAAGGTTTACTGTTCACCCTCCGACGCAAGCGAATGGGGCGACAACTGGATAACCTCCCCCATCCCCGCTTCGGAATCGGTGACGATCAACGTGGAACCCGGCACCTACGACATAAGGGTTGAGGACAACGACGGCGACACCTACACCAGGTGGAGCGTTGAAGTAACCCCACAGGGTTTCAACTGGAGCCCCACTCTTCAGGACATCGACGCTTCAGGGGGTTGAGGGGGCTGACACCGGGGGCGGCGCCCCCGACAGAGGCAGACGAACCGTCATCACGGTTCCCTGCCCCTCTGCGCTGGAAACATCAATGGTGCCCCCGTGCACCTCGATGATCTGCTGTACCAGAGAAAGCCCCAGTCCCAGCCCCCCGTCGGGGTTGCGGCGGGCCTGACTGCCCCGGTACAGAAGGCCGAACACGTGTGGCAGGTCTTCGGCCGGTATGCCCACCCCCGTGTCGGAAACCGTAACAACAGCGAAGCCGGAATCGACAGCAAGCGCCATTTGAACAGACCCACCGGTCTTGTTGTACTTGAAGGCGTTCACGCACAGGTTCTGAAAAACGCGGCGGAGATGGCTCTCCACCCCGGACACAACAACAGGGCACGATGTGACGGAAAGGGAAAACTCCACCCCGCCCTCGACCATCATGGGGAAAAGCAGATGGTGAACCCCCTCCACCACCACATGAAGATCAACCGACACGAAACACAGGAACGGGTGTGAGGCAAGGCTCCCCAGCTCGAGTATGTCGTTCACCAGGGGAAGCAGCTCATCGGCCCGATGGCGTGCCCGGCCCACCAGCGCAAGGGCCTGAACGGGATCCGAAGCGTACCCCTCCTCCACTGTGCGCAACAGTGAGGAGAGGGCCGTTATGGGGCTTTTCAGCTCGTGCCCCAGTATCCGCAGCACTTCGGCCGCACTGGGTTCGTCTGAACCAAGAACACCGTCAAGAAGTTCCTTCACCCGCACTATCTCAGAACGAACAGTCTCACCGCACTGCCCGTCTGAAAGCGCGCTTTCAAGAAGCGTCCGTGCGTCCTCGAGCAGCTTCCAGGGGTCGGCTTTCATCCTGATCCGTCCAAACAGGCACAGGTATGATTGGCTAATGCAATATGGCTTTTCTGCCAGTTTTGAAAGATAATCATAATGGGTCAGCAAAACAGCAAGAATGGTGGACCCGCAACGGAGGCTTTGAATGCCTGATCCTGGATACGCTCATGAAGTCACCATCATCGGGGGAACCTTCTC